>CAZMBM010000030.1:0-1653 GCA_964564475.1 uncultured Flavobacteriaceae bacterium
TTTTAAATTAAGCTTTAATGATAACTCATCTAACTGGTTTTGGTCTATAGCCGATGGGGCATCAATCATCACGTCACGACCGGCATTGTTTTTTGGGAAGGCAATAAAATCGCGGATAGATTCTTGACCGCCCAAAATAGCCACCAATCTGTCTAATCCAAAAGCAATGCCCCCATGTGGCGGGGCACCATACTCAAAGGCATTCATTAAAAATCCAAATTGATTCTCAGCTTCCTCGGGGCTAAAACCCAGATGGTCAAACATCATTTTTTGGGTGGTCTTATCGTGTATTCTTATCGAGCCGCCGCCTATTTCATTGCCGTTTAACACCATATCATAAGCGTTGGCACGTACTGCTCCCGGATTGGTTTCTAACAAGGTAATATCCTCGGGTTTTGGCGCTGTAAAAGGATGGTGCATAGCATGGTAGCGTTGTGTGTCTTCATCCCACTCCAGCAACGGAAAATCTACCACCCAAAGGGGGGCAAATTCGTCGGGTTTGCGCAGGCCTAAAGTTTCGGCCATATGCATGCGCAGGGCACTTAATTGGGTACGGGTAGTTGTAGCTTCACCGGCCATAATTAAGAGCAGGTCGCCTTTTTTGGCACCGAGCCTATCGGCCCAACTCTGTAAATCACCTTGTGTGAAAAATTTGTCAACAGACGATTTAAAACTACCGTCATCGTTATATTTGGCAAAAACCAAACCTTTAGCGCCTATTTGAGGACGTCTTACAAAATCTATCAATTTATCGGTTTGTTTACGGCTGTAATGGGCACATCCGGGCACGGCAATGCCTACAACCAACTCCTGATTGTCAAAAACGCCAAAACCTTTGCCTTGGGCGATATCGTTTAACTCGCCGAATGTCATGCCGAATCTTATATCGGGTTTGTCGTTGCCATAAGTTTTTATGGCTTCGTCATAAGTCATTCTGGGGAAATCGGCCACGTCAACTCCTTTAATAGTTTTGAGCAGGTATTTGGTTAAGCCTTCAAAAGTATTTAAAATATCTTCTTGTTCAATAAAAGACATTTCGCAATCAATCTGCGTAAACTCGGGTTGGCGGTCGGCACGTAAGTCTTCGTCTCTAAAACATTTTACCAGCTGAAAATATTTATCCATGCCGGCCACCATCAACAACTGTTTAAAGGTTTGTGGTGATTGTGGCAATGCGTAAAATTGTCCTTTGTTCATACGGCTGGGCACTACAAAATCACGAGCCCCTTCAGGGGTCGATTTTATGAGATAAGGTGTTTCAACTTCAATAAAACCCGTACCTGACAGATATTTTCTAACCTCTTGGGTTACCCGATGTCTAAAAATAAGATTGTCTTTAACCGGATTTCTGCGGATATCTAAATAGCGGTATTTCATACGCAACTCTTCACCACCATCGGTATCGTTTTCAATCGTAAAAGGAGGTGTTTTAGAACGGTTTAAAACAGTTAATTTTTGCACCAATACTTCTATGGCACCTGTAGGAATATTAGGATTCTTGGCTTCGCGTTCAATAACGGAGCCTTCAATTTGAATAACAAATTCACGTCCTAAGGTTTTGGCTTGTTCCAACAAAGCGGCATCGGTGCGTTCGGCATCAAAAATAAGTTGGGTAAGGCCGTAGCGGTCGCGTAAGTCTATCCAAACCATAAA
>CAZMBM010000030.1:1753-20105 GCA_964564475.1 uncultured Flavobacteriaceae bacterium
AAAGGTGTAGCACACAAACCCATTGCCGAAGAGGAGGTTCACGTGTTGCTTTTTGAGCCGCTAAGTACAAAACATACAGGGGATATTGTGAACGAACTCACAGTAGAAACTTACGAAAGTATTTAAATTATGGCTAAACTTTATTTGGTACCTACACCCATTGGCAATTTAGAAGACATAACCCTACGTGCGATAAAAGTACTTAAAAATGTCGATATAATTTTGGCTGAAGACACACGGACTTCGGGGAAGTTGCTCAAACATTTTGATATTTCAACCCCTATGCAAAGCCACCATATGCACAATGAGCATAAAATACTCAACAACCTTGTAGTCCGTTTAAAAGCCGGCGAAATTATGGCACTTATTACCGATGCCGGTACACCGGCCATTTCAGATCCGGGCTTTTTGTTGACACGTGCCTGTGTAGAAAACAATATTGCTGTAGAATGTTTACCGGGGGCTACCGCTTTTGTCCCTGCTCTTGTAAATAGTGGTTTGCCTAATGATAGGTTTGTGTTTGAAGGTTTTTTACCGCCTAAAAAAGGCCGTCAAACACGCCTCAAAATGTTGGCCGAAGAACCCCGGACGATGATTTTTTACGAATCGCCTCACAAATTACTTAAAACCTTATTGCAATTTTCTGAATACTTTGGAGAAGACCGTAAAATTTCGGTGTCGAGAGAATTAACCAAACTTTACGAAGAAACGATTCGGGGCACAGTTGCAGAAGTGCTCATTTATTTTGAGAATAAAGTGCCAAAAGGCGAGTTTGTTATTGTGGTTGAAGGGTGGAAATAGTGTTCAGTTGAAGAGATAATTAATCTTTAAACAAAGATAAATTTATAGGATGTTTCTTTATCTGTTTTGCCTTCATAGCTGCCAATAGCTTCTATTTTAGGCATACCCATTCTTTGAAACTTTTCAATTCTGTCTAATTTTTCTTTTTCAACTATTATAGTATTGATGCTTATACCCATTACGGCAACCAATGTTGATAGAAAAACCCACACTCCAAAGTTTTTGGGAAACGCTATTTTGATAATATTTATATCCATAACATTTGTTTTTAAGGCTTTGTCAATCATCGTTTTCTTTATAAACAAAAACCATTAGGTTTTTAGCTTTGTTGTGCATTTGAACAAACCTACAATTAGCATAAAAGAAAAAATAGGACACCTTTTTGTTAAAAACATATAGCAATAACGTTTGTCTATACAAACAATACCAATTTATTTATGCTTTGGGCTCTAAAAATATAAGTACAGGTGCTTTACGTGAGACTTTTTTTGCAAACAAATAAAAAATATTTATGATATTCATTTAGCAGATAAAGGTGATTTTCTAGTAGATAGAAAATATATCTTTAATTGGCAGAAAAAGTAAAACACTAAAACAAATAAGAGGGCTAAACAATGCTTTTGTAGGAAAAGATGATATAGAAGCAGGCAGCCATAATATTATCCCTTTATATTTATTTGGGTTGTTATATTAATTTAGAAGTCTGGTATCTAGCAGTACAGCGGTCTAAATTCTATACTCTCTTTACTCACACATGCTTCCCCCGTTCCCAGCCGTGTTTACCCAAAAAAGTTTTGGCAGAGGCTACCGCACCCTCTTCAATAACAGTCCCCATAGAATCATTCCAACGGTTTAAAAACCCGAAAAGCGAAATAACCCCCAACATTTCTACAATTTCGCCATCATCCCAATATTTGTGAAGCTTTGTTTGAATAGTTTCGTTTACGTCATTTGGCAGTACAGAAGCGGCTAAAGCAAAATCTAAAGCGGCGCGTTCGGCATCGTTAAAAGCAGGGTGCGTTTTGTAATCCCACACATTGTCTAATTGTTCTTGTGCCGCACCGTAACGCTCGGCTGCTCTTATGGCATGGGCTTGACAATATCGGCATCCCGAGGCGTTGCTCGACACCCAAGCGATGAGACGTTTTAGAGCAGAACTTACACGTCCTTTATTAGCCATAACCGCTTTATTTAAATTGATAAAAGAACGTGCAATTTCGGGACGAATCTGCATAGTTAAAACTGAATTCGGGCAAAACCCGAGGGTTTCATTAAAGAATTCAGCTAATTTTTTAACCTCTTTATCAGCATCGGGAGACAAAGGCTTAACTAAGGGCATAATGACTTAAATTTAATTAACAAAAGTTACCAAATGTAGCAAATTATTCATGTAAATTTGAAATAAATTTAAACAGAAAAAAAATGATTCATACAATAGAAAGTGACTGGAAAGGTAAAATGCTCTTTTGTGTAGAAGAGCCTGGCGGGACTGTTAGCATTGATTCTGATGCCGAATTTGGCGGGGAAGGTAAAGGGGTATTGCCCAAACCTCTAATGTTAACCTCTTTAGCAGGGTGTACTGGCATGGACGTGGTGTCTTTGCTTAAAAAAATGCGTGCAGAAGTCGCCGATTTTAAAATAGAAGTCAAGGGCCATCTAACCGATGAGCATCCTAAATATTACGACAAAGTAACAGTGAAGTACAAATTTTACGGGACAGATTTCAAAAAAGATAAAATAGAAAAAGCGGTTAATTTGTCTATAGAACGCTATTGCGGCGTGATGGAAATGTTCCGTCGTTTTGCTGAGGTCACTACAAGTATTGAATACTTTGAAAAGTAAAGGTCGTTTTTGAGTAAAAAAATAAAATGCGCTGGACACTTAAACCAAAACCCGATGATATACTTGTCAACCAATTGGCAAAAGCATTGGGCGTTTCTAGCCAAGTAGCCCATTTATTGGTGCAACGTGGTATTGCAAATTTTGAACAAGCCAAGTTATTTTTCAGGCCACAACTCTCAGATTTATACAGTCCTTTTTTGATGAAAGATATGGCAGAGGCCGTATTGCGCATTGAAAAAGCTATGACCCGTAACGAAACTATTTTGGTTTATGGCGATTATGATGTAGATGGCACAACGGCCGTAAGTTTGGTAAGTGCGTATCTCAAAACTATTTATGACAAAATAGCAACTTATATCCCCGACAGGTATGATGAGGGTTACGGCATTTCTTTTAAAGGAATTGATTTTGCCGACGATAACGGTATCAGTCTTATTATTGCTTTGGATTGTGGTATAAAAGCCATTGATAAGGTTGATTACGCTCATAAGAAAAATATAGATTTTATTATTTGCGATCACCATCGGCCGGGTCAAGGATTACCCAACGCTATAGCTGTTTTAGATCCTAAAAGAGATGACTGTACTTATCCCTTTGACGAACTGTGTGGTTGTGGAATTGGTTTTAAACTCATTCAGGCCTTGGCCGATAAACGCCAACAAAAATTTGACGATTTAATACCCTATTTAGATTTGGTAGCCATTGCCATTGGTGCCGATATTGTGCCTATTACAGACGAAAACCGCATCTTGGCACATTACGGTTTGGCTGTAATTAATACAAATCCCAGACCCGGTATTAAGGCGCTGATTGGGCAAACCAATAAAAAAACACTGAATATTACCGATGTGGTTTTTGGGATAGCCCCTAAAATAAACGCCGCCGGACGCATGAAACACGGCCGTTATGCTGTTGAGCTGCTTTCTGAAATGAATTATGAACAGGCTCAAAAATTTGCTCAGGAAATAACCATATTTAATACAGATAGAAAAGTTAAAGACAAAGGCATAACCCGAGAAGCCCTTAATCAGATTGTAGAAAATAACGAAGAAGCCCATGCTACAACTGTTGTTTATAACGAAAACTGGCATAAAGGTGTCATAGGTATTGTGGCTTCGCGTTTAATTGAAACCTATTACCGTCCTACCTTGGTTTTCACAAAAAGTGGCGATAAGCTGGCGGCTTCTGCACGATCTGTCAAAGGATTTGACGTGTACAATGCCCTAGAAGCTTGCGCAGCACACATAGAGCAGTTTGGCGGGCATAAATATGCTGCCGGTTTGACATTGACCGAAGAAAATTTCCAAAAATTTAAAAAAGCCTTTGAAGCTGAGGTTAAAAAAACTATTTCGGCAGATAGCCTTACGCCCGAAATCATATACGATTTAGAAATAGATTTACAAGATATAACACCAAAATTTATACGTATTCTCAAACAGTTTGCGCCGTTTGGCCCTCAAAATATGACCCCTGTTTTCTTGACATCGGGTTTACGCGATAACGGTTTTGGTAAGCAAGTAGGAGCCGATAAAACCCATTTAAAACTGAGTATTATTGCCGGTGCCGAAGCCAAAACGTATAATGCCATTGGCTTTAATTTAGGCCATAAATACAATTTAATTACAAACGGAAAACCTTTTAAGGCTGTTTTTACCATAGAAGAAAACCTTTGGAACGGTGTAACATCTTTGCAGTTAAATATTAAGGATATTAAAGCCGAAGAAATTTAACCCAAACAACTTTTTAAATCAGCAATAGTTTGTGTGGGGTTATTGCTTTTAAATACAAAACTACCTGCTACCAACACATCGGCTCCGGCGGCCAAGAGTTTGGGGGCATTTTTATCGTTCACTCCCCCGTCAATTTCAATCAACGCCTTAGAATCGGATTTTAAAATCAAATCTTTGAGTTGTATAACTTTTTTGTAGGTATTTTCTATAAAAGATTGCCCGCCAAATCCCGGATTGACACTCATAACGAGCACCAAATCTAAATCTTGAATAATATCTTCTAAAAGGGCAACAGGTGTGTGTGGATTTAACGAGACTCCTGCCTGCATACCTGCATCTTTTATAGCTTGAACGGTGCGGTGCAGATGAGGGCAGGCTTCGTAATGAACGGTTAATATATCGGCGCCGGCCTTTTTAAAATCACCTATAAATTTATCGGGATTTACAATCATCAAATGCACGTCAAGTGTTTTTTTAGCGTGTTTTTTTAAGGCTTTTACAACCGGCGCACCAAACGAAATATTGGGGACAAATACACCATCCATTACATCGAGATGAAACCAATCGGCCTCAGAATTATTGACTAAATTGATGTCTTTTTTAAGGTTGGCAAAGTCGGCGGCAAGTATTGAAGGCGCGATAAGAGGATTCATGGATTGGTGTTTATATTTATACAAAAGTAGGATAAAAAAGAAAACGCCCGAATAATTTCGAGCGTTTCGTCTTTAAATTCTTGTCAATTAACCTAAATAAGTTTTTAAAATACGGCATCGCGATGTGTGTTTTAATCTGCGAATGGCTTTTTCTTTTATTTGACGGACGCGTTCGCGGGTTAAATCAAAGGTTTCACCAATTTCTTCGAGCGTCATAGGATGTTCGTCGCCTAAACCAAAATACAAGCGTACCACATCGCCTTCACGAGGCGTAAGTGTTTCTAAAGCACGCTCAATTTCTACGCGTAATGATTCGTGTAGCAAAGTTCTGTCGGGATTTGGAGACTCGCCCGAATTTAAAACGTCGTAAAGGTTTGAATCTTCGCCTTCAATTAACGGGGCATCCATAGAGACATGACGTCCGGCGTTTTTTAAAGATTCTTTAACCTCTGTTATGGTCATATCGAGTTCTTTAGCAATTTCTTCGGCAGAAGGTGGGCGTTCTGATTCTTGTTCTAAACGCGCAAATGTTTTATTGATTTTATTGATAGAACCAATTTTATTAAGCGGTAAACGTACAATTCGCGATTGTTCGGCCAAAGCCTGAAGAATAGATTGACGAATCCACCACACGGCATAAGAAATAAATTTAAAGCCACGTGTTTCGTCAAAACGACGGGCTGCTTTAATAAGGCCTAAATTCCCTTCGTTAATTAAATCGGGTAAAGTTAAACCTTGATTTTGGTATTGTTTGGCAACAGATACCACAAATCGTAAATTAGCTTTGGTTAATTTTTCTAAGGCCACTTGATCGCCGGCTTTTATCCGTTGGGCTAACTCTACCTCCATATCGGCAGTGATTAAATCAACTTTACCTATTTCTTGTAAGTATTTGTCTAGGGAAGCGGTTTCGCGATTAGTTACCTGTTTTGTGATTTTAAGCTGTCTCATTAAATATATCTTGTTTTTGGGTATGTACACTTATATACGTAAAGAAAGGATTAAATGTTACAAAACACTTAAAATTTAAATAAGGGGAAGCTGGTCGTCTATTTTTAATCGGGTTTTTAACCGGTTTATAATTTGATATAACTTATTAAAAAACAAGCTTCTGCCCTTTTCTTCTGTAGAGGATAACAAATTAGAACTCTCGAGTTGTTTTTTAAAATACACCTCTATGTCGTCACAGGTTTCGGCGTTTGAAATAATATAATATGACAATAAAGTATACGGAGACATAGCTAATTTAGAGTCTTTAGTTTTTATTAAGACATTGTTTCCTAATGACATTATTTCGTTGTGATAGAGGGTAAAAGAAGTGGGTTTTAAATTATCAAGACGTTTTCCGGCCCGGGCGTTTAGTTCAATTTTTTTTATAATGTGTTCTAAATTTGTGGCAATTTCTAAAGCGTCGTCTAAATTTAACATACCAACTTCAAAATAATGATAGATTTGCTTTACGGTTTTGTTTAAAATATTGTCATTCCAAATTTCGGTGATATTAAACTGATTATAAGTATCGCCAAATTTTCGCGCTACTTTTAGCAAGCTTTCTTTAGGTTTGAATTTATTAAAGGGTATTTTGGTAGCCGAAAACTTTGTGTCTAAAAGATTTAACCAAGCATAGAGTTTAAATTCAGCCAGTTTTGAGCTGTTAAGATAATAAAAGATAGGCAGGTCGTTTGCGCAATAAGAAATATGAACCCCTTCCTTTTTTAGCATAGGTTCGAAGTTGATATAAGATTTTTTGAAATAGTTTTCCAAATCGGAAGCGCTGTTTATTTCTTGGGTTTTGCCAACTAAAACACTGTTTTTTTCGCCCACATTGTAAAGGGTATTTAGTGAGATGTTAAAGTGCTTGGCCAGGGTTACAGCCTCGTTAAGTGTTAGGCTTGTTTTATTGTTAACGCGCCTGTAAGCGGCATCGTAATTTATTTGTAAAATAGAGCTGACGAGGTCTATAAAAGAGAGTTTTTTATGAACTCTGGATTTGAGAATTTTTATAAAAACTTCTTGATGTTTTAACATAAAAAACTGTACAATAATGAAGTAAAGATACGAATTTTGCAAAAAATGCAAAATAATATTCAATTAAATTGTATTTTTTGCAATAAATAAGTCTTAAATATTTCTATATTTGTGGTGTCAAAAAATTTAGGGGGGTTATCTAAATTTATTGAATAAAAAAACCCTTAGGTGTAAGCCTAAGGGTTTTGTTTTTTAAAATACTTACAGTATTATTCTTCTCTTTCTCTTCGTGGTTTTCTATCGTCTCTAGGTGGACGTGATTCTCTGGGAGGACGTGGCAATAAAGCTTTTTTAGATACTTTCTCTTTTCTTGTCTTGGGGTCTCTGCCAAAGTATTTTACTTCGAAAACATCGCCCATATTAACAACATCTGAAACTTTTTCGGTCCGTGCCCAAGCCAATTCAGAAATATGTAATAAAATTTCATTACCGGGAGCGTCAAGGTATTCTACTACAGCACCAAAGTCTAACATTTTAATAACTTTTACCTTATAGGTATTGCCTACTTTTGGTTTAAATGTGATAGAATCGATTTTTGCCAATACGGCGTCTATACCTTTTTGGTCTGTACCTAAGATTTCAACAATGCCTTCTTCGGTAACAGGGTCTTCATTAATGACAATAGTACAGCCTGTTTCTTTTTGTAATTCTTGAATTACTTTTCCGCCGGGTCCAATTAAAGCACCAATAAATTCGTTAGCAATTGTTGCGGTGACCATTTTTGGAGAATGCGGTTTAACATCTGCATTAGGAGCGGCTAAGGTATCGGTTATTTTACCTAAAATATGTATTCTGCCTTCGTGAGCTTGCGCTAAGGCTTGTTCTAAAACATCGTAAGCCAGGCCTTTAATTTTAATATCCATCTGACAAGCCGTAATGCCGTCTGCGGTACCCGTTACTTTGAAGTCCATATCGCCCAAGTGATCTTCGTCTCCTAAAATATCAGATAATACAGCAAATTTACCTGTATTTTCATCAGAAATTAGACCCATAGCGATACCTGAAACAGGCTTTTTAAGTTGAATACCGGCATCCATCAAAGCTAAAGTTCCGGCACAAACGGTTGCCATAGAAGACGAACCGTTAGATTCTAATACTTCTGAAACAACCCTTACGGTGTAAGGACACTCTTCTGGCACCATGCCTTTTAGAGCCCTTTGCGCCAAGTTGCCATGGCCAATTTCTCTACGCGATGTGCCACGTAAGGGTCTGGCTTCTCCTGTACAGAAAGGTGGAAAATTATAATGTAAATAGAATTTTTCTTCGCCTTCTAATGTCGGCGAGTCTATAATGTTGGCATCTCTAGAAGTGCCCAAAGTTACTGTAGCTAAAGCTTGTGTTTCGCCACGTGTAAATACGGCCGACCCATGGGTAGAAGGTAGATAATCTACTTCGCACCAGATAGGTCTTATTTCAGAAGTTTTTCTACCGTCAAGACGTAAGCCTTCATTTAAGGTTAAATCTCTTATAGCATCTTTTTGTGATTTGCTAAAATATCTTGAAATGAGATCTCCTTTTTCTTCGCGTTCTTCTTCTGTAAATTGCGCAATGAGTTCCTCTTTAATAGCGGCAAATTTTTCTGTACGTTCTTGTTTAGAAGAGCCTGCTTTGGCAACATCGTAGATTTTTTGATAAGTAAAATCATTTACTTTTTTAGCCAAGTCGTCATCGTTTTCTTCAGTATCGTAGCTGCGTGTTTCTTTTTTACCGAAGGCTTCAGCTAGGCGAACTTGGGCGGCACATTGTACTTTAATGGCTTCGTGAGCAAATTTAATGGCATCAGCCATTTCTTTTTCAGAAACTTCATCCATTTCACCTTCTACCATCATTACAGAATCTGCAGAGGCACCTACCATCATATCGATATCGGCATCGGCTAATTGTGCACGACTTGGGTTGATAACAAAGTCGCCATTAACACGTGCTACACGCACTTCTGAAATGGGACATTCGAAAGGAAAATCGCTTAATTGAATAGCAGCAGAAGCGGCTAAACCCGCTAAGGCATCAGGCATAACATCTTCGTCATGAGACATCAATTGAATCATAACTTGAGTTTCGGCGTGGTAATCTTTTGGGAAAAGTGGACGTAACACACGATCAACTAAACGCATTGTTAAAATTTCGTCGTTGCTAGGACGGGCTTCTCTTTTAAAAAAGCCTCCGGGATACTTTCCGGCAGAAGCAAATTTTTCGCGATAATCTACCGTTAAGGGTAAAAAATCGACTGGGCTGGCATAGTAATTAGATACAACTGTACATAATAACATACTATTTCCCATTCGTACTACAACAGAACCGTGTGCTTGTTTGGCTAATTTACCTGTTTCAAGGCTAATAGTTCTGCCGTCTCCTAAGTCAATTGTTTCTTTAAACACTTTAGGAATCATAATTTTAAATTTTTTAAACCACTTAATATTTTAAGCGGTTTGATTAAACAATAAATAGTTGTGTGTGTTGTTTATTGCCAATGAAATGCTAAGTTATAGCCTTTTTATAAAAAAAGAGGCAATTGCCTCTTTAATATTTAGATTATTTTCTTAAACCTAGTTCTTTAATTATTGCGCGGTAGCGTGAAATATCAGTTGCTTTTAAATAGTCTAATAAACTGCGACGTTTACCAACTAATTTTACCAAAGAACGTTCGGTATTAAAGTCTTTTCGGTTCTTTTTTAAATGTTCGGTTAAGTGATTGATTCTAAATGTAAATAAAGCAATTTGACCTTCAGAAGAGCCGGTATTAGTGGCTGATTTGCCGTGTTTTTTAAAAATTTCTTGTTTTGTTTCTTTTGTTAAATACATGCCAATATTAGTTTAATGATTATTATGTAATTTTAATCGGGCGCAAATATACAACTATTATTTTGAAAGGCAATCTCTTAAAAAAAAGAATGCTAAATTTAAACCTTTTAAAATATAAACAGTCTTAGGAGCGTTAATTAATAAAATAAACGATAATGAAAACACAAAACACTACCAAAATTTTTACGGCATTATTTACAGCCGGTATTTTGCTAACAGCTTGCCAAAGCGGGAGTAACGATATTGTAAGTCAAGATATTGCAACGCAAATTAGCGCGGATCAAGTTGCCGTTGAAACCGAAGTTGACAACGTGACAGATAATGTTACCGTAATTGTAGATCAAACTTATGCCGATGAAGAGTTTGCAAATAAATCGGCTACAACAATGGCGACCCGTTATTTGCCTGATTGTGCCACAATAACCAGAGTTATTACCGATACAACAAAAGATATAACCATTGATTTTGGTGAAGCTTGTGAGTTGCGTAACGGCAACACTGTGAGTGGAAAGATTATTATGAAGTATGTTAAAGATACTACGGCTCTTACCAGATCTGTAGATGTGAGTTTTGACAATTTCTTTATAAACGAAAAACGTATAGAAGGCGGTTATTCTGTTTTTAGAGAACGCAGTAATGCCAACGGCAATCCACAATCTACACACACCTTTGATGTAACAGTAACGTGGCCTGATGGTAGCTTTGCCAGCAAAAAGGGGACTAAAACCAAAGAACTTATTGAAGGCCAAAACACAAGAGCTTGGGGCGATAATGTTTTCTTAATTACAGGAAATTGGCACTTTACAAGAAAAGACGGTACGGTACATGTAACGACGATAACGACTCCTTTAAGAAAAGAATTGTCTTGCCGATTTATTGTAAGTGGTGTTATTACTTTTCAAAAAGGAGACCAATCTGCCGTGTTAGATTATGGGGATGGTACTTGCGACGATTTGGGAACATTTACTAAAGATGGCGTTACAGAAACCATTCATTTGAAAAGATAGGATAAAATATTAATAAAAGAAGAGCGCCCTTGAGGCGCTCTTCTTTTTAAGTTCTAATAGGATTATTCTGAATGAGGTCAATATATAAATTGACCTGTTTTTTGAGCTCCTTACGTTCAAAGATGGCATCTAAAAAACCATGTTCTAAAACAAACTCCGAATGTTGAAACCCTTTAGGCAATTCTTTTCCTGTAGTATCTTTTACCACACGGGGTCCTGCAAAGGCAATTAAGGCATTGGGTTCGGCAATATTTATATCGCCAAGCATGGCGAAAGAAGCTGTTGTGCCTCCTGTAGTAGGATCGGTACAAAGTGAGATATAAGGTATTTTAGCCTCAGACAATTGTGCCAATTTAGAAGATGTTTTAACCAGTTGCATCAAAGACAATGACGCTTCCATCATACGGGCACCTCCTGATTTTGAAATCATTAAAAACGGAATCCGGTGTTTTATGCTATAACTGATAGCTCTCGAAATTTTTTCACCAACAACACTTCCCATAGAACCACCGATAAAGCTAAAATCCATAGCCGCTATAACGAGATCTTTACCCAAAGATTTTCCGACAGCTGTTCTAACGGCATCTTTTAATTTGGTTCTCGATTGCGCTTCTTTTAAACGGTCAGAATATTTTTTTGTATCGGTAAATTTTAGGGGATCTTTAGAGCTTAGCTTGGTGTTTAATTCGGTGTATTTGTTATCGTCAAAAAATATTTGAAAATATTCGTTACTGCCTATTCTAACGTGATAACCGTCTTCTTGACATACCCAAAGATTTTCTTTCAGTTCGTCAGAATCTACAATTTTTCCGCTTGGTGTTTTGTACCACAATCCTTTAGGGATGTCTTTTTTCTTTTCGGTAGGGGTCTGAATCCCCTTGTCTTTTCTCTTAAACCATGTAGTCATAGTCATTATTTTTGGTTAGATTTTGAGAGGTGAAATTTAGTAAATTATAAGGTATTTACATTATTTAAATCTTCAAAAGCTTGTTTTAGGCGTGCTTTTAAAGAGATTTCTCCTTTTCTTAGCCATACACGGGGGTCGTAATATTTTTTGTTTGGTATATCGCTGCCGGTTGGATTGCCAATCTGACTTTGTAAAAAAGCGGTATTTTCGGCCATATAATCTCTTATACCGGTCATAAACCCGTATTGTAAATCGGTATCGATATTCATTTTAACAACACCGTAAGAAATGGCTTCTCTTATTTCATCTAAAGTAGAACCTGAGCCACCGTGAAAGACAAAATCTACCGGGTTTTTACCTGTATTGTATTTCTTTTGGATGTAATCTTGTGAATTTTTAAGAATTTTTGGCGTTAACTTTACATTACCGGGTTTGTAAACACCATGTACGTTACCAAATGACGCTGCAATGGTAAACCTGTCGCTTACTTTTTTAAGTTCTTCGTAAGCGTAGGCGACTTCTTCGGGTTGTGTGTAGAGTTTAGACACATCTACATCAGAATTATCTACACCATCTTCTTCGCCTCCTGTTATTCCTAATTCAATTTCTAGCGTCATATCCATTTTACTCATACGTTCGAGATAACGCTTAGAAATTTCGATATTTTCTTCGAGCGACTCTTCAGATAGATCTAGCATATGCGAGCTGTAAAGAGGTACACCGTGTGATTTGTAATAAGCTTCTCCGGCGTCTAATAATCCGTCAACCCAAGGGAGCAATTTTTTAGCACAGTGGTCTGTGTGCATTATCACGGGGATTTCATAGGCTTTTGCCATTAAATGGACGTGTTTAGCTCCGGCGACAGCTCCAACAATAGCTGCTTTTTGATTGTTGTTATTTAAACCTTTTCCGGCATTAAAACAGGCGCCGCCATTAGAAAATTGTATAATTACCGGCGCATTGAGTTCTTTGGCGGTTTCTAAAACGGTGTTAATAGTATTAGAGCCTGTAACATTGGCGGCGGGTAGTGCAAAATTTTTAGACTTTGCTAAATTAAAAATATCTTGAACGGTATTACCTGTGGCAACTCCAATTGGGATAGTCATAATATTTAGGTTTAAAATGAACGACAAAATTACTAAAAAAAAAGACCTTAGAATGGATAATTAATACCAATATTATAAACGGCGTGGGCAAAATTAAAATTGGTAAACCATTTTTGTTGATTAATTAAATAAGGCTCGTAGGTTTTAAGCCCAACATCGAATCTAAAAACCAAGAAGTTAAAATCGTAACGCAAACCAAAACCACTTCCTACAGCGATATCTCTTAAGGAGTTAAACCCTTTAAATTTAGTGGCATCGTCAACAAATGAGTTGGTTGTTACATTCCAAATATTACCGGCATCTATAAAAAAAGCACCATTAAAGCTGTTCAATATTTTAAAACGATATTCTAAGTTCCCTACTATTTTAAAATTCCCTACGTTAAACTCTAAATTACTTTGAGTGGTGCCGGGACCTAAATCATAAGCTTTCCAAGCACGCAGCTCATTTGACCCCCCGGCAAAATAACTTCGGCTAAAAGGAATTGTTGTTGAATTGCCGTAAGCGAGAGCCAGTCCTACAAAAGTTCTAAAAACAAGCGTGTTGTTATCTCTTGAACTCCAATATTTTTTATACTCAATTTGTGTTTTAATAAATTGTGCTACGGGCAAACCAAATAATTTTTTTTGAGTATCGCCGGCTTTCTTTTTGCCGAATGTTGATGTCAATAAGCCTGACGATACGAGATTGGCTCTTATAAATGAAAAATTAGAATCTAAAAAACCTTCTTTATTCTGATAAGTAAAAGTATATCCAATGGCAGGAACCAAGACATCTTCTATTAATATAAAGCGGCGTTCGTTCACATTTTGAACAGCTAAATAATCAAGAGGGTTAGAATTTTTAAAAGTATTGTCGGCTAAAACTGTAGAAATAAATTGAAGTATTTCTCCGTCGTTTTGTGATAAAATTGTGCCGTTAAAAACTTGAGAAACAGCGTTGAGTTTATCGTACTCTGAATTAAAAATATTAAAGTAATTACCCGTGTTAAAATTCCGAATATATTGTACATTTAACAATTCTAAATTGTGTGATATTTTAGAACTACTCTGCCAATTATATTTTAAAACACCCGTAACATTTTGACGGTCGAGCCCTATATTTTTTTGTAAACTGGTGCCTATTTTTATAAGCGTAACCGGCTGCATATACCGAGGGATTAATTTTTTAACATTGAAAGGGAATGAAATTCTAGGAATTGATAAAGACAGGTCTATACCGTATTCGTAGGCATCAAAAAAGCTGGAATTTGTACTGGCATCTTTAGCCGAATTTAAAAAAGACCCTTGAAATGATAGTTCTAAATTTTCGCCTCCTTTAAAAATGTTGTGATTTGTAAATGACAGTTTGGTGGTTAAACCAAAGGGTTTTACATTAGAATGGGTAATTTCTGTATCAATTCCAAAAACATATTTTTTGAGAGGATTTAAAAAAATGTTAGCCGTAAGAGAATTGTCGGTATTTTCTTGATAGTTTATGGCAACATTAAAGTTTTTTAGATTGTTAAAATAGGTGCGGGTTTTATTTTTTTCAACTTCTTTATAAAAACTATTAGGTGTTATGGCCACAGCATCGGCTAAAAATTTGGGGTTAAATTTTAATTTGTTAAAAGCGTAAAAATTGATATTGTTAAAATGTGTAGAGTCCTTTAATATACTGTTCTTTTTAGAGAAACTGTAATCGGTTATAACATTAATTTCTTTAACACGCTGAGGTTCAAAAGGAATAAACTTAGGGTTGCCATTTATATCGGTAACAACACGATTGGGAATTTTTAAAACAACAGAAGCTGTATGGGTTACATTGCTCGTGTCAACATCAAATTTTATAATGTTTTTGGTAAAATGTATAATACCCGAATTTCTAAACAAATTAATTAAACGCGATTCTTCTTTCTCAAAATTATCTATCCTAAAGGTATCACCGCTTTTTATAAATGAGTTTAAAGAGTTTTTATTATAGATAGAATCTAAATATGGTGAACTGATTTCGGCTCTAAATGTTGCGATAGAATAAGCTTTATTTGTTGTCACGAGGTATTTTACAGCGACTCTTTTTTTACCGGTAGCGACTGTTTTTGTTTTAACTTCTGTATCAAAATAACCCTGATTAAAATAGTATTGTTTTAAAGAATTGGCAGTTTTCTTTGTCTTTTTGGGATTTAAAATAACAGGGGCGTTCCCATTTTTTAAAAACCAATTATTAATACCATGTCTAAATTTACTGATAGGTTTTTTACGTCCTTTAGGGTTTTTTAACCAATTTTGATAGGCCGCTTCTAAATAAGGATTTCCTAAATTGTAAAAATGAAGTGAAAGCGGCACGCCCAAAACCCGTTGATTGGGACGCTGAATAATGAAACTATTTATGGCTTCGTCTGATATTAATTTATTATCTATAATTATACTGCTGTTTGTTAGTAATTTAGACTTATCAGGGATGCGTTTAACAGCACTACACGCCCCTAAAAAAATGATAGTTCCAACAAATAATAGTATTTTAGCAGTAAACTTTTTCAAGTAATAAATTTAAATATTTTTCAAAAGTAGCACATTTGAATGGTTAGCAAAAATCAAATAAAATTAATACACAGTTTACAGCAAAAAAAGTACCGCAATTCACACGGCTTATTTGTTGTTGAAGGCGAAAAAGGTGTTGTTGAGTTTTTAGAGTCTTCATTTAAACTACATATTTTGTTTCATACAGATGACTTTGGACTCAAAACACATTATGAGCAAGCTGTTTTAATTAGCAATAAAGAACTCAATAAAATAAGTCAGTTAAAAACACCTAATAAAGTTTTGGCGGTCTTTTACAAACCAAAACCAAAACCTTTGAGTAAAAAGGGATTGACACTTGTTTTAGACAATGTAAAAGACCCTGGTAATTTGGGTACAATTATCCGCTTATGCGACTGGTTTGGCGTTACACAGCTTATCTGTTCTACAGAGACGGTAGATTGTTATAACCCTAAAGTTGTACAAGCTACAATGGGTTCTTTAACACGCGTCCCTATTGTTTATACCGATATAGTAAACTATCTTAAAGAATGCAAACAGCCTGTATATGCTACGGCAATGGCGGGTGAAAATGTTTACAAATCGGCCTTAGCCAAAGAAGCTGTTTTGGTCATGGGTAACGAAGCTAATGGTGTTTCTAAAGCAGTGTTAGAAACTTCAGACCACGCTTTAACCATTTCGCGTTTTAATAAAACTGACAAACCCGAAAGTTTAAATGTGGCTACGGCTACAGCTATTTTATTAAGCGAGTTTAACCGCGATTTTATTCAAATGAAAGATTGATAAAAATACCGCGTGTCCCCAAATAATTTATGGGAGCCGTCCACTGGCTATTAGGATCGGCATCTCTAACGAGTTCGTTATTCATCGCAAAAACACCACGGATAGAGGGTGAAAATTTAAAAAAGAAAAAATAAAAATCTATGCCGAAACCTACTTCGTACATAAAGTTATTTTGTGTCATTCTAAAAACCCGTTGCGAGTTATCTTCGCTACTATTTTGATTGCTGGAGAAGTTAAAGTCATACGATACACCGGCTAATAAATAAGGCCTAAAATTATTGATGCGATTTGCACTAAATTTAAGCAACAAAGGCACGTGTAAATAAGTGTTTGATGCTTCTCTTACGCTGTCGCGTGCTGTAAGAATATTGGTAAAATACAAGGTTTTTACATTGTGTGAGATGCCCGGCTCCAGACGTAAATTTAAATTATCAAAAATCCTTAAATCGCCAACAAGCCCTATATTGAATCCTGTTTCATCTTTTACGTTGATAAGCGTGTTTGGTAATTTGTAATCTATTTTAAATGATTTTTGATTGATTCCCAAATAAAAACCAAAGTGAACACGGTGTTTGTCAAATGTAGGTAAATAGCGGAGTTTGTCAATGCGTTGGGCAAATACTGATGTATTTAAAAGAAGTACTAAACCAAAAACAAATAGAATTCTTTTTTTCATGTATTTAAGTTATTTTGAAGCCACATAAATTGTTGCTATACCAAACGACACAGGGGTATTTTGTATTGTGGTAAAGCCCAAATTTTTTAAAATATCTTTAAAAGCATCGCCATAAGGAAAAGCCGCAACAGATTCGGGTAAATAAGTATAAGCCGATTTATCTTTAGAGATAAGTTTTCCAAATAGGGGTAAAATAAATTTAGAATAAAAGGCATAAAGGGGCTTCATAACAAACCCTTCAGGTTGCGAAAATTCTAAAATAGCCAAAGTTCCGTTTGGTTTGAGAACACGAAAAATTTCACTTAGACCTTTGTCTAGATTTTCAAAATTACGCACACCAAATGCTACTGTTATAGCGTCAAAACTATTGTCGTTAAAAGACAAGTTTTCAGAATCGCCTTGTACCATTTTAATGGTTTTGGTTAAATTTTTACGGATTACTTTTTCTATTCCGACATTTAACATCCCTTGACTTAAATCTAATCCCACAATTTTTGAAGGCTGTAATTTTTGAGCCATCATTATGGCTAAATCGCCTGTCCCTGTGGCGATATCTAAAATAGAATCGGGTTTTTGATATCCGATTATTTTAACAACCTTTTTGCGCCATCCCACATCAATGCCAAAGGATAAAAAATGATTCAGAAAATCGTACTTTTCAGAAATAGCGTCAAACATTTGTGCTACTTGTGCTTTTTTACTCAAATCAGAATCCTTATAAGGCTTAACTTTTGTCCCCATTAAATGGTAAAAATTTGTGCAAATATACACATTCGTAAATCATAAATAAAGTAAGAGTAAAAGGAGTTTTTTAAAAAAGTACTCATAAACTTGACAAGGGCTATGTCAATATTGTATATTTGCGGGCTTTTTATTTATACCATATGAAATTATCACAATTTAACTTTGAATTACCAAACGATTTATTAGCCGAATATCCGTCAGAACAGCGCGATGAAGCACGCCTTATGGTGCTTGATAGAAAAAATCAAACTATAGAACACAAACTATTTAAAGATTTGATTGACTATTTTGAAGAAGATGACGTTATGGTGCTTAATAATACCAAAGTTTTTCCGGCGCGTCTTTTTGGCAATAAAGAAAAAACAGGCGCACGCATAGAAGTTTTTTTATTAAGAGAACTTAATGAGGAAAGCCGTTTATGGGATGTTTTAGTAGATCCGGCTCGGAAAATACGTATAGGGAATAAACTCTTTTTTGGTGAAGACGAAAGTTTGGTAGCCGAAGTGATAGACAATACTACTTCTAGAGGGAGAACCCTGCGCTTTTTATACGATGGCAGCTATGGTGCTTTTAGAGACAAGCTCAAAGAATTGGGTCAAACACCACTGCCAAAATATATTAAACGCGATGCCGAGCCCAGCGATGCCGAACGCTATCAAACTATCTATGCCAAATACGAAGGGTCTGTGGCAGCACCAACTGCAGGGTTACACTTTTCTAAACACCTGCTTAAGCGTTTAGAAATTAAGGGCGT
>CAZMBM010000031.1:0-19820 GCA_964564475.1 uncultured Flavobacteriaceae bacterium
AAAATTAGAGATGAATTAGGTGATGCCTTTTTTGTAAAGGATTTAAAAATACCTAAAGACCAAATTGATGCCTTTATTATTTATTGTAAACCCAAAGGTATTGTTGATTTGTTTATGGACGGTAAAAAGATTGAAATGATAGAGTTGTTGGTTGGCGAAAGTGACAATTTTAAAGCTTATATAAAAACTCAAAAATAATTATAGAAAAGTCATTGCGAAGTTGCACCTAGTTATAGTTGTGACTGTGGCAATCTCTTGAGAGGGAGTTTATTTTTTCTTCTTTGTACAATTTTGCTTGTCCAAAAAAGCACGGGAAAGGATACTTTTACGAGGTATTTTTAAAATGTGTCATCCCGAACAAAGTGAGGCATCTCTCTGTCAACCCCAACCCATATAATCTCAAGATGGCACAAAGTCTCAAGACTTAGCGCAATAAAAGAAACATCATAAACCGCATAAATTATATTTTGTAGAGCTACCAATGGGATTTAAAATCTAAATACCACAGGCATGACTGTGTGCGGTTGCGAGGTTAGAGCTGTATTTTTGAAGAGATGACCACGCTTCGCTCGTCAAGACGGCTTTGATTTGGCATTTATAAAGTCTTGACTTTTTACAGCGGCCTCCTTGGTTTCTGGATAGGTTTTTTTAAGAATTTTATTACGTTAGTACAGAAGATATAACATACCCGGGAAAACATTTTACGCAGAATTAGAATTTGAAAGTAAGTTCAATAAAAAAACCGCAACACTTTTTAGTATTGCGGTTAAATTTTGTACTCGAGATGGGACTTGAACCCATACGGCCACGATGGCCACTGGATTTTAAGTCCAGCGTGTCTACCAATTCCACCACTCGAGCCTAACTTGTTTGTTAGAAATTGGTATTACATTTATTTGAGCGAAAGACGGGATTCGGACCCGCGACCCTCACCTTGGCAAGGTGATGCTCTACCACTGAGCTACTTTCGCAAAATATCACTAACACAAAGTGTTAAACGCGAGCGCAAATTTAATACAATTCTATAATTTGCAAAGCCTTTTTTTAAAATTTCTTTATTTAAAACGACTTAAAGTGTAAAATAAGCCATAACATTTATAGTAGGTCTTTAATTAGCTTTCTTTTAAGTGTATTTAAGCGGTTAGTTTAAGATGTGATTCGTTATATTTGCACGATTTTAAAACCAAAACCAACAATTTTAGTGGCCTCTTTTGCACCATCAAAAAAAGTTTCTTTTTTTAAAGACATCAAACAGCTTACCAAATTCGGATTGTCAATTAGTGTTGTTTTTTCTTCGCTCGTCGGTTATTTACTCGGTGCACCTGTAATAGATTTTAAAATAGTAGTCTTGTTGGCTGTAGGAGGTTATTTTATGGTAGGCGCATCTAATGCTTTTAATCAGGTTATAGAAACCAAACAAGATGCTTTAATGCAACGCACCAAAACACGGCCATTACCTGCCGGCAGGATGTCAAAAAATACAGCTTTAATAATTGCTTTTGCCTTTACTGTTTTGGGGATTTTAATTTTATACACCATAAACCCTAAAACGGCTTTCTTTGGAGCGCTGTCTATATTTTTATATACAAGTGTATATACGCCCTTAAAAACAGTAACACCTCTGTCGGTTTTTGTGGGCGCTTTTCCCGGTGCTATTCCGTTTATGTTGGGTTGGGTAGCGGCCACCAATCATTTTGGCATAGAAGCAGGCATGTTGTTTGCCATTCAGTTTTTATGGCAATTTCCCCATTTTTGGGCTATTGGTTGGTTGTTAGACGATGACTATAAAAAGGCCGGATTTAAAATGCTGCCTATGGGCGAAAAAGACAGAAAGTTAGTTATTCAAATAATATTATATACCTTAGTCATGATTTTGGCTTCGGTCTATCCTGTACTGGGACTTACCGGACGCTTGAATTTAAGTGTTGTGGCTGCCATTTTGGTCGGTTTAACCGGATGTGTTATGTTGTATTACGCCTTTGAACTTTTAAACAAACAAACCACTATAATGGCTAGAAAGCTGATGTTGTCTAGTGTTTTTTACATTACAATGATTCAGATAATTTATGTAGCCGACAAATTTTTAAATTAAAAAAAAATGGATTATCAACTAAAGAGAAAAACGTCAATTCAGATGCTTTGGGTGGCCATAGTAAGTATGATTATGGTTTTTGCCGGACTGACAAGTGCTTATGTTATAAGTACAAACAGAGAAGATTGGGTAAGTTTTAACCTGCCAAACGCTTTTTATTATAGCACTTTGCTTATTATATTGAGCAGTGTGTGCTTTTTTTTAGCAAAAAAAGCTATTAAAAAGGGTCAAAAATCGCAAACAAGTGTGTTTTTATTTTTCAGTTTACTGATGGGTTTTGGATTTATTATTTCGCAATTTGTAGGGTTTAAAGAATTAATTGATGCAGGTTTATACTTCACAGGAAAGCAGAGTAATATAGCCACATCGTTTATTTATGTTATAACGGTAACGCACTTAGTTCACGTTCTTGCAGCTGTTTTTGTCCTTACCTATATTGTCATAAAACAGTTTAGAGGCGGGTATTCTAAAACAGATTATCTTGGTATTGAACTGGGTAGTATTTTTTGGCATTTTTTAGACATTCTCTGGATTTACCTCTTTTTGTTTTTCTATTTTATTAGATAGCAGAAATTATATATATTTGACCACAATTAGAAAAATCAAAAAATACAACTTAAAATACTCTTTATTTTATGGAAGCAAATAGTGCTGCAATACAAAATACAGGCACATGGAATGGTGGAAACCAACCTCTAGGGGCGAGTTATGGCAAAATGATGATGTGGTTTTTTATCATGTCTGATGCCTTGACTTTCTCAGGATTCTTAGGCGCCTATGGTCTTATGCGTTTTAAATTTATAGATACTTGGCCTATAGCCGATGAGGTTTTTACACACGTTCCTTTTATTCACGGCGATTACCCCATGTATTATGTGGCTTTTATGACCTTTATACTTATATTTTCGTCGGTTACAATGGTATTGGCGGTAGATGCCGGTCATCATCTTAAAAAAGGTAAAGTCATATTTTATATGTTGCTTACCATAATAGGTGGTTTAATTTTCTTAGGGTCTCAAGCATGGGAATGGTCTCATTTTATTCAAGGCGAATACGGAGCCGTACAATTACAAGATGGTAAAATTGTACAATTTGTTGACGCGAAAGGACATCAAGTAAAATTAGAAGATTTTGCGGCGCCAAAATCAGATGAACGCGTACGTCATACGGCAACAAACGGTTTGTGGTTTGTTAAAGAATCGGCGCTGCCGTCTGCTAATTTAGATCAGGTTTTAACAGGTTTTAATGCGCACCCCGAATTGCGCTTGAGACTTGAAAAGATAAATATGGAAACCAAAGAAAAACTAATTGTATCGCATAGCGATGCTGCAAAATATTTGGAAAAAGCCAAGGCAGTTGTCAATGGGGCCAACCTAAAAGTAAACGAATACGGTAAAACGCTGTTTGGCGATTTCTTTTTCTTTATTACAGGTTTCCACGGATTTCACGTGTTTTCGGGTATCCTAATCAACATTATTATATTTTTTAATGTTATCATAGGCACCTATGAGCGCAGGGGTCATTACGAAATGGTAGAAAAAGTAGGACTGTATTGGCACTTTGTAGACCTTGTTTGGGTATTTGTATTCACCTTTTTCTATCTGGTTTAATTTTAAAAATTTAAGAAATGTCTGCAACAACATCACATAAAGCATTAATTTGGAAAGTATTTGGCATTCTGTCGGTTATAACTGCCGTAGAGGTATTTTTGGGAATCAAAAAACCGGCTTTTTTACATCTCACTTTTTTGTTGGGAACAAACTTATTAAACATCATATTTTTAATTTTAACTTTGGTTAAAGCCTATTATATAGCGTGGTTTTTTATGCATCTTGCCGATGAAAAAAAGGGTTTACGACGCGCTATTGTATGGACTGTTTTCTTTTTAATTTTGTACTTGGCAACACTTTTATTAATAGAAGGAGGTTATTTGGAGACCATAGAAATGCATTACACCAATTGGAATTATTAATAAAAATGAATTACTTTTATAAAGCGGTTTTTTTAACCGCTTTTTTAGGCTTTTATTTTTTTGTAACATGAAAAAATTTTGGATACTTTTCGCCTTGTTTGTGGGCCCTTTGTTGTTTTACCTCTTTTTAGCATCGGGCATAAATAATTTTTATAAACTTTCTGTTATTACAAAACAAGTTGGAGATATAAGCCATTTCAAATCGGCAAATGATAAAAGTTTTAGCCTTAAAAACAATATTACAGTTGTTTGCTTTTTAGGAAAAAATCTTTTAAATCGTAAGACCAATGCTTTAAATCTTAACGAAAAAATATACAAGCATTTTTATCAATACAGCGATTTTCAAATGATAGCTGTTGTTCCTAATGGTTCTCAGGAAGATGTAAAACAGCTCAAAAAAGAATTGGGTGTGACCACAGATTTGGTAAAATGGCATTTTTTATATGGATCGCCGTCAGAAATAGAGCGTTTTTTCAAGAGTTTTAAGACAAATTCCAACCTTAACGACTCTAGTTATTCTCCTTTGGCTTTTATTATAGATAAATCGGGAAATTTGCGCGGTAGAGATGACGATGACGATAGTCCCAATGGCATTCTTTACGGTTATGACGCTTCTATAGTGAGTCCTATCCACAAGAAAATGGTTGACGATGTAAAAGTAATTTTAGCAGAATACAGACGTGCTGTAAAAGAAAAAAAGAAGTAACAATGTCTAAAAAATACACTTATATAGCCGTAGCTTTCATAGTATTAGTTTTTGGCACTTGGGCTTTACCAAAGATAGTTGCTACCCTAAGACCTACCCCTTTGGTTACATTTGAAAAAGTACCCGATTTTAGCTTTACAAATCAGTATGGTAAAACCATAACAAACAACACTTTTAAAAATAAGGTTTATGTTGTTGAATTCTTTTATACACGCTGCCCTACTATTTGCCCTAAAATGAATAAAAATATGTTGATTCTTCAAAAGGCTTATTACGGCAATCCAAATTTTGCAATAGCGTCAATTAGTATTAACCCTACATTTGACACGCCACAGGTGTTGTTAAACTACGCCAAAGAAAAAGGGGCTACTTTAAAAAACTGGTACTTTTTAACAGGCGATAAAGAAGCTATTTATAAATTGTCTAACACCGGTTTTAAATTATATGCCGGAGAAAATGAAAAAGTTGAAGGTGGCTTTGAACATTCGGGGCTTTTTGCCTTAGTAGATAAAAACGGATATATAAGATCGCGTACCATTAAATCGGGCGAAATAGAAAATCCTATTAAATACTACGACGGTTTGGATCTTAAACAAGTTGAAATGCTCAAAGAAGATATTGCTAAATTACTGTCAGAATAAATATGGATACTTCAAAAAAACACAAGAAACTTATCACACTGTTATCTGTTGTTATTCCTTTAACGGTAGCGGCTTTATTTGGCGTTAAAATCGATGTTGATTTACCCGTATTTTTACCCCCTGTTTACGCCGCAATAAATGCTTTTACAGCACTTGTTTTGGTGGCGGCCGTATTGGCTATAAAAAATAAAAACAGGATTTTGCACCAAAGACTTATGATATTAGCTATAAGTTTATCGGCCTTGTTTTTAATTTTGTATGTGGCCTATCATATGACGTCTAATGCCACACATTTTGGTGGTGAAGGTTTTGTTAAGTACTTATATTACTTTATATTGGTATCGCATATTATTTTGTCAATTACCGTGATTCCTTTGGTTTTAGTGACGTTTTCGCGGGCATTGCAACAAGATTTTAACAGACATAAAAAGATAGCCAGATTGGCTTTTCCTCTGTGGCTTTATGTCGCTGTAAGCGGTGTTTTGGTTTATATATTAATTGCACCTTATTATTGATGAAAATTAGACTAAAATATTTTATTGTTCTCTTCTTCTCAACCCAATTTATTAGTGCGCAGTGTGCTATGTGTAAAGCTGTTGTAGAGTCTGGCGATAATTCAATGGCCAAAGGAATAAACAACGGTATTTTATATTTAATGGCCATGCCTTATCTTTTGGTGGTTCTAGGCGGTTTTGTCTTCTATAAATATTTTTTAAAAAAGAAAGTTTAACATTTTTATTAGAACGCTGGGGTGTAACAAATTTTACATTTACACGTCATATAGAAAATTTTAAAAATTCATGAAGACATCAATAGTGCTATTATTAGTCTTATTAATTTCATTTTCCGGATTTTCACAAGAAAAAATAGCCAAACAATCAAAAAAATGGTCGTTAAAAGAGAGTATTAATTATGCCTTAGAGCATAATATTTCTGTCAGACGTGCTTCCTTATCTTCAGATTTGCAAAAAGAAGATATAAAATTAGCCAAAGCAAATTTTTTGCCTACGGCTTCGGGGTCGGCTTCACATGCCTTTAGTTTTGGATCGAGTATTGACTTGGCAACAAATACACGTAAATCTGCCGACAGAAGTTCTAATAGTTTTGGTCTTAACACCAGTATTAGTGTATTTAACGGATTTAAAAACTTAAATACCCTTAGACAGGCCAGATTAGGGTTTGAAAGCAGTCAATACGACCTGCAAAAAATGAAAGACGATATTTCTTTAAATGTTTTAAACAGTTATTTAAATGTTTTATTTAATAAAGAAAATTTAAAAATTGCAAAATCACAAGTTATATTAAGTCAGGAACAGATAGAGCAAACACAGCGTTTGGTTGATGCGGGCACACTGCCACGGGGAAATTTATTAGATGTTCAGGCGACCTTAGCCAGCGATGAAGAGAAGTTAGTTACGGCCGAAAATAATTTAGATTTAGCCCTTTTAGGCTTGGCGCAATTATTACAACTGCCAAAAGAAGGTTTTGATATTGAAGATGTTATGCTCAACGTGTCTAAAGCTGAATTACCCTTTGGAAATGTTCAAAAGGTCTATTCAAAGTCTTTAGAGTTGAGACCCGAAATAAAAAGTGCCCAAATAAACATAAAAAACTCTGAATTAGGAATTAAAATAGCCGAAGCAGATTATAAACCAAGTCTCAATTTTAATGCAGGGGTAAATACCTTTTACAATCACAATCAAGGACAGAGAGACGATTATATAAATCCGATTACGGGTGAATTGGTGCCAAACGGGTTTTTTACACAACTACAAAATAATCTTGGTCAAACTGTAAGTCTTTCATTGAGAATTCCCATTTTTAATGGTTTTAGAACCAATACCAATGTTAAGAAAGCCAGAATAAATTACTTACTTTCAAAAAACACCTTATCAGATCAAAAATTAAAACTTCGTGAAGCTATTGAACGCGCTTTTACGGATGCCAAATCGAGTTTAAAATCGTATGAAGCGGCCGCTAAATCTTATACATCTCAAAAAGAAGCCTTTAGATTTGAAAGAGAAAAATATGAAGCAGGACAATCAACTTCTTTTGATTTTAATCAGGTTAAGAACCGGTTAATTGACGCACAGGCTTCACTAAATAGAGCGAAGTTTAATTTCATTTTTAAAACAAAATTACTAGAGTTCTATTACGGAATTCCGGTAAATATAGATTAGTTAATTAGGTTATAGATAGAAAAGGGCTATTTGGAATTTCATCAAATAGCCTTTTTTTGTTTTTTAAGTTAGGCTAATATGTATCTTTGCGCCAATTATTTTTATTGTGGACACGTATATATTAAATATAGAAACGGCAACCAAAAATTGTTCGGTAGCCATCGCCAAAAATGGGCAGGTACTTGCGTATAAAGATATCAATACAGGGGGCTATTCTCATGCAGAACGGCTACATCCGTTAATTGAAACATTGTTAAGTCAATCGGGTTTAAATTTCGGTGACTTAAGTGCCATTGCAGTGGGTAAAGGCCCCGGTTCTTTTACGGGCTTACGCATTGGTATCTCTGCAGCAAAAGGTTTGTGTTTTGCTTTAAATATTCCCTTAATAAGTTTAGACACACTTCATATTTTATCACATAGTCTCAAGATAAACAAGGGTTTTATAATACCCCTTATTGATGCACGAAGGATGGAGGTATATACTGCGGTTTATTCTTCAGAGTACAATCAATTAACACCTATCGAGGCAAAAATATTAGAAGAGGATTCATTTAAGGCGTATCTAGAAAAATCATCGGTTTATTTTATAGGCGATGGCGTGAATAAATTTAGTTCAATTTGCCTTCACAAAAAGGCTCAATTTAGATACGATGTTTTACCCTCGGCAAAGCACATGGCCAGATTATCATATTTAAAATATAAAAAAAACGACACCGAAAACATCGCTTATTTTGAGCCTTTTTACCTCAAAGATTTTCTGTTTACAAAATCTAAAAAAGTTTAATTTGTAGTGTCTAAAAGACAAAAATAATTTGTCTTTTTTAATTATTTTATAAGTTTTAGAGCCTCTTTTATTGATGCTACAGGCATTTTACAAGCGCCATTTACGCATACGTAAATAAGAGTTTCATTAGGACTAAATCTGCTTTCCAGTAAAGGTAAGTTAGAATCTGTTAGGCTAGCCGCTATAAGTGTATTTGGCAAATACATGGCATTAAATGTTTTTGTAAATTCGTCGGCTTTTGGGCCGACAATGGCAATTTCGTAATAATTACTTAGACTAAAATTATATAAAGTAAGCCAATTAGAAGCTCCTGCTCCATAGGCTAAGGCCTTTTTCTTGACATTGTGTAGCATCTGCAAAGCTGTTTCTAAATATTTGCTATTGCTGTAATAATGATATAGCTTGAATAAGTTTAAAGCCATAACAGAATTTGAAGAAGGGATAACATTGTCGTCTGTTTCAATTTTTTTAGCTACCAATCCGGAAGACGAATGTGAGGTAAAATAAAACATTTGCAAAGCATCGTCAAAAAAATTGTCAAAACAATAATCGGTTAATTGTTTGGCCCGTGTTAACCATTTTATGTCTAAGGTTATTTGATACAATTCTATAAAAGCATCGGCCACGGTGACGTAATCCTCTAAATAAGCTTCGATAGTTTTTTTGCCGTTTTTATAATTTCTTAGAAGACTGCCATCCGGTTTTAGCATAATAGATTCTATGAAATGCGCATTTTTTAAAGCTGTTTGCAAAAAACGAGTATCGTCAAAAGTTTTGTAAGCAGCTATATATCCTTTTAATGTTAGGGCATTCCAAGAAGTCAGTACTTTATTGTCAAGTCTGGGTCTGGATCGTTTTTGACGGGCTTTTAAAAGTATATTTTGCCAATTTTTTACTTTAGACTTAAGGTCATTAAGATTGATTTTATGGGTTTTTGCAAATTCGGCATCTGTTTTTGTACGTGTTAAGACATAAGAGTTGTTTTCCCATTTGCCATAGTCGTTAATATTGTAATAATCGACAAATAAATCGTAATCAGTTTTAAGTAAGGTCTTTAATTCCTCTTTTGTCCAAACGTAATATGATCCTTCAACCAAGTCGCCTTTTTCGTTTTTGCTGTCAGCGTCAAGCGATGAGTAAAAAGCGCCTGTATTATCTAACAGGTCACGTTCTAAAAAATCGGCTGTTTGATACACAATATTTTTATACAATTCGTTTTTGGTAGCGGCATAAGCTTTGGCGTATAAACCGAGCATTTGTCCGTTATCGTACAGCATTTTTTCAAAGTGGGGAATATGCCAACGCGCATCGGTAGAATAGCGTGCAAAGCCACCACCCACTTGATCGTAAATACCCCCAAAAGCCATTTTTGTCAGGCTGGTATTCACATAATTTTTGAGTTTTGAATTACCTGTTTGTTGGGCGTATTGCATTAAAAAGTTAAAGTTGTTTGGAATGGGAAACTTTGGAGCCCCTTTTTGGCTACCCATTTTATAATCTAAATTTTCTTGCCATTTTTCAACGGCCTTTTGTAATTCAGATGTGCTAAATTCTTTTTTGGATGTATTTAAAGAAATGAGGCCACTTTGCTTAACACCATTGGTTAAATTAGCGGCGTAATCCTCAGCTTTTTCGGGTTCATCTCTGTATAATTTAGCTAACTGATTTAGGATTTTAATCCAATCGTCTTTTTTAAAATAGGTGCCGCCCCAAATAGGACGTCCGTCCGGTAAGGCCACAACATTTAAAGGCCAACCGCCACTGCCTGTCATAAGTTGTACGGCAGTCATATAAATTTGATCTACATCAGGACGTTCTTCACGATCAACTTTTATACTTATAAAGTTGTCATTCATAATTTTGGCTACAGCTGTATCTTCAAAACTTTCGTGTTCCATGACGTGACACCAATGACAAGAAGCATATCCTATAGAAATAATAAGCAATTTATTTTCTTTTACAGCCTTTTCTAAGGCTCCGTCATTCCAAGCATACCAATTAATAGGATTATGGGCATGTTGTAAAAGATACGGACTGGTTTCGGATATTAAGCTATTGGTATAAGTGTATTTAGACATTTGTTTTTTTGTTTGACTTTCGCAAGAAAGAATGAGTACTGTCAATATAAGGCTAAAAAAATATTTGTACATCGATTTTTTTTTCAAATATAATTATAAAGTAAGATTATTAACCCTTAAGATTAATAATTTTAAAAGCTTATATTTGGTAACAATTTATTAACATTGAAAGTTTTTAGTTGCGTTATTTTTGCCTAAAAGTTTCTAGATGGAAAACGTTTATATTTTAATGATAATAGCTTTAGCAGTATTGGCTGTTATCGATTTAATTGTAGGCGTTAGTAACGATGCCATTAACTTTTTAAATTCGGCTTTTGGTTCTAAAGTAATATCCATAAGAAATATTTTAATTATTGCCAGTTTGGGTGTAGCCTTTGGCGCACTTACCTCTAGCGGTATGATGGAAGTGGCCAGAAAAGGTATTTTTGTTCCGGGAGAATTTTATTTCAATGAAATCATCTACATTTTTATGGCGGTGATGATAACCGACATATTACTTTTAGATGTTTTTAATACTTTGGGGATGCCCACATCTACAACGGTATCTATTGTCTTTGAATTACTCGGTGCTGCAGTGGCTATGGCTTTTATTAAAATTTCTTTAAATGATGCCGAAACGACATCGGCTGTTTGGAAATATATTAACTACGAAAAAGCAACCATTATAATTTTGGGAATACTGCTCTCGGTTGTAGTGGCTTTTACAATTGGAGCCGTTGTTCAATTTTTCTCAAGACTTGTCTATTCGTTTAATTTAGAAAATAAAAAGAGCTATGTAAATGCCCTTTTTGGCGGATTTGCCTTAACGTCAATAACCTATTTTATATTTGTAAAAGGCCTAAAAGGGACTCCTTTTTACGGTGATATTAAGCATGTTATTGAAAATAATTTGACGCAAATAATAGTGATAAGTCTTATAGCCTGGACACTTATATCCGAATTATTGATTCGCTTTTTTAAAGTAGATATTTTAAAAGTTATTGTAGGCGTGGGAACTTTTTCACTGGCTATGGCTTTTGCCGGTAACGATTTGGTTAACTTTATAGGGGTGCCTATTGCCGGGTGGAATGCCTACCAAGTGTGGCATGAATCAGGACAATTGGCTACCGAATTTTCTATGGGTAGTTTGGCCGGTAAAGTTCCTTCGAATACTATTTTATTAGTGTTAGCCGGACTGGTAATGGTTATAACCATTTGGTTTTCTAAAAAAGCCCGTTCGGTTATAAAAACAGGTGTAGATTTATCCAGGCAAGGCGACGGCGCCGAAAAGTTTCAACCTACTAATATATCTAGAGTTACAGTGAGAGGTGCTATAGCCATCAATAAAGTGTTTATTGCCCTAACCCCGACATCTTTTAGAAATTGGATGGATTCACGTTTTCAAGTGCCTGTAATTGCGCTGCCTAAATCTAAGACTTTTGAATTACCGGCTTTTGATAAAGTCCGCGCCTCGGTTAACTTGGTGGTAGCAGGTATATTAATATCAATTGCCACATCGTTTAAATTGCCGTTATCTACGACGTATGTTACTTTTATGGTGGCTATGGGAACCTCGTTTGCCGATAGGGCTTGGGGACGCGAAAGTGCCGTTTATCGTGTCGCAGGGGTGTTAAACGTTATAGCCGGTTGGTTTGGCACAGCTTTAATTGCTTTTACGGCCTCGGCCATCACTTTGTATTTAATAAATTTAGGTGGTATTGCCGCCGTAGCGTTATTGTTGATTTTTGTTTTTATAATGATTGGTCGAAATTATATAAATTTCTCTAAAAAACAGAAAGGACAACAAGTTGAACGGAAGATAAAGCGTGAAGAAATAATAACCATTAAAGGTGTTATTGACGAAAGTTCTGAGCACATTGCCGCCGTTGTGAACAGAGTTCACAAATTGTTTACAAATGTGGTAAACGATTTATCTAAGCACGATTTAAATAAACTTAAAAAAACCGACAAACACGTTGGTAAATTAAATCAAGAAGTTGATGATTTAAAAGATGAGGTGTTTTATTTTATAAAATCACTAGACGATTCATCGGTAGCTGCCAGTCGTTTTTACATTTTAGTTTTGAGTTATTTACAAGATGTCGCACAAAGCATCAGTTATATTTCTAAAGCCAGTTACAAACATGTTAACAATAATCACAAACCGCTAAAGGCAAATCAGTTAGACGATTTAAAAATAATTGATAGAGAACTTGAAGTTGTTTTAAATGAAATAGGCGAGGTGTTTAATGAACGAAGTTTCGAAAACTTAGGCAGAATAATAGAAGATAAGCAACAAACACTTAACCGTGTTTCAGAGTCTATTGAACGTCAAATAAAACGTATCAGAACCGAAGAGACAAGTCCGAAAAATACAACTTTATACTTCAGTATTTTATTAGAAACACAAGACTTAATCAATGCCTTAATTAACCTGTTAAAATTGTACGAAGACTTTTATTTAAGTTCTTATAAAAAGGAGTAGTGAGAAAAAAGCGACAGCTCAATCTAAGCCTGACTGCTGCAGACAGTCTACGAGGTATTATAACGACGTTTGCTCTGCGAAAACCGGTAATGAGCTTAAAGATTAGTTGGTGATTTACTATAAGAAAATGCACCAAACCCCGCTTGCCAATTAAACTTATATTTTGATAATTTATTATCATTTATAAAAACAGTACTGGCTTTTTTAATCTCTCTAACCAAATCACTTAAACAACAATTTGGCTTTAAGCCGATAAAAATATGAATATGGTCGGTAACGCCATTAATGGCTATTAATTTTTGTTCTTTGTTTTTAATAATACCCGTAATATATTGAAATAACTTTTCTTCCCAAGAAGAGCGTATCAAAGCATTTCTATTCTTTACTGCAAAGACAATTTGAATATAAATTTGAGAATAAGTATTTGCCATTTTTTTATGCTGTTTTGTTCTATTAAGTATATTTATCTGCTTATTTTTTTCTTCGGTATCCAAACTTCTAAATCCCAAACACCCAAGCACCCAAGTAGTACGTCATAACGGTAACAATAACGATACCAATAAAATTTAAAAACAGGCCTGTTCTAGACATATCGATAATCCGTAAACGTTTGGTGCCAAAAATAATGGCATTGGGCGCAGTGGCTACAGGTAGCATAAAAGCCAAAGAGGCCGAAATAGTAGCCGGCAGCATAAACAACAGTGGGTTGACATGGGCACTTAAGGCCATCCCTGCCAAAACTGGTAAAAAGGTACTGGCTGTGGCGGTATTTGAGGTTATTTCGGTTAAAAATGTCACCACGGCAGCAATAATCATAATGATTACAAACGGATTGATATCTTTTAACCATACCAATTCGTTACCAATCCATAATGAGAGTCCCGATGTTTTAAAACCGCTGGCCAAAGCAAAACCGCCGCCAAAGAGCAAGAGTATTTCCCACGGAATATTTTCGGCGGCTTTCCAATCCATTAAATAAGTGCCTTTTTTTTGTTTAGACGGAATTAAAAACAACAGCGTGGCAATGGCAATGGCAATAGTGCCGTCGTTAAAATAGGCAGGATGTTTAAAAATATTTGACCAGCCGTAAATAGTAAACGATCCCAAAACAATATCGGCTCTAAAAAACCACAACAAACCCAGGATAACAAACAGCACACCTAAAATTTTTTGTTCGTAAGTCCATTTGCCTAAGGCTTTATATTCGTTTAAAATAACCGAACGGTCTAGAGGTTTAAAATTTTTACCGCTTTTCACAAAGACAAAATACAAATAAGCCCATGTAACGGTTAGCAAAAGTACCGCCATAGGGAAGGCGTAAAAAAACCAGTTGGCAAAAGTAATATCGGGTGCGTTGGGAAAATTTATTTTGTAAATCCTCACGAAAAGCAGGTTGGGCGGCGTGCCGATAAGTGTGGCAACACCCCCAATAGAGGCACTGTAAGCAATAGACAACAGCAAGCCGATAGAAAAATGTTTAACGCTTTCTTTTGAGTTTATTTCCTCGAGTTTCATGATGACTGATATCAAAATAGGAATCATCAGCATAGTGGTAGCAGTATTCGATATCCACATAGATAAAAAGGCGGTACCCAACATAAAACCCAATAAAATACGTCCCGGGCTTACGCCGATAGACAACAATATTTTAAGGGCTATGCGTTTGTGAAGATTCCATTTTTCCATCGCTAAAGCGACAAGAAAGCCACCCAAAAATAAAAAAATGATGTAGTTAAAATAGGTTGTTGAAACCGTTTTGCCATCCATAATGCCGAGCAAAGGAAATAAAACCACCGGTAAAATTGACGTCACGGCAAGGGGCAACACTTCGGTAATCCACCATAAAGCCATTAAAACTGCCACGGCAAAGGTGTAGGTTATAGCCGGTTTTCCGGGCGCCAAATCGACAAAAAAGACAATATACAAGAACAAAACAGGGGCGGCTAGAAAAATTATTTTCCTAATAATTTCGCCTTCTTTTACCAAAGTTTTAAAATCCATTTTTTATTGTAATACGTTAAAAATAATTTTAGAATCTTGATACACACTGTGTGTTTGTGTCTTAAAATCGGACGTTTTGGCCTTGTAAATATTGGGGACAAAGGTTTGCGGATTTAAATCGATTAACGGGAACCAAGTACTCTGAATCTGAATTTGCAAGCGGTGTCCTTTTTTTAGTGTGTGAAAAATATCTTGCAAATGAATGTCAATTTCGGTTTTTTTATTGGGTACCATGGCTTGTGGCTTACTAAAAGAGTTTCTAAACTTGCTACGCATGACTTCGCTACGTAACATCATAAAATAATTACTCATTTTTAAATGACTTTGCATGCCCTTGTGCTCTTGGGCGTCGGGCGGAAATACATCGATAACTTTTACCACCCAATCGGCATCGGTACCTGTAGTGGCTACTTGCAATTTGGCCCAAACATCACCGGCTAATGTCATATCTTCTTTTAAAACAGGTGTTTGATAGACCAAAACATCGGGGCGGCGTGCCGCAAATCGCTGGTCGTCGGTCATATATTTACGCGGTGTAAAGACGGTTTTTATGTCCTCAGAATAGGGCACAGGTTTTGTTAAATCGCTTACGAATCTTAAAGGTTTTGCCTTTTTAGATGTAGCCGATGTACTTAAAGTTTGATTGGCTTCTAAATAATAGGTTTTTTGAACCGTATTTTTTGGTGGCCAAACGGGGTATTTATGCCAGTTAAGATTGCCTGTATCAAAAACATAAGCTTCGGGTAAACCGCTTTTTTTATCGCCCTTTTCTTTTAAAAAGTGATGAAAAAACTCAGTTTCGATATTTTTCTGATAAAAAGTTGAAATAGAATCGCCAAAATACACGTTGCCAACGGTTTGTTTGCCCTTTTCGCGTGCCCAACCGCCATGGCTCCAAGGGCCTATAACCAAAGTGTTATAGCTGTGTGATGGGTTGGCTTCGAGGTTTTTATAAGTTTCGAAAGTGCCAAATAAATCTTCGGCGTCATACCAACCACCTACCACCATAGTGGCCACTTTTGAGCTGTCTTTTTTAAGATGTCTTACCAAACTTTTTCGCTGCCAATGGCTGTCGTAATTGGGGTGGTTTATAATTTCTTGCCAAAAGAAATCCTTTACAGAAGTTTCGTTTAGTTTAGACGTGTTATCCAGCTTTTTGTATTCGTAATATTTGTTCAGGTTGCTAATAGGTCCGTTATCTAAAAAGAATTGGTATTGGTCTTTTGTGGGAAGCTGAGGTAATTTATACCAAGCGGTATCGGTAGGGGTGTCTTTTGGCGTGCCAAACAATCCGATAGCTCTAAAATAGGTCAATAAAAAAGCCCCGTTATGGTGAAAATCGTCGAAAAAGAAATCGCCTATAGGCGCTTGTGGCGAAGCGGCTTTTAAAGCCGGATGGGCATCAAGTGTTGAATATGAGGTGTAAAATCCGGGATATGAAATGCCCCAGGTACCTACTTTACCGCTGTTGAATTTTACGTTTTTTACCAACCAATCAATAGTATCATAAGTGTCAGAACTTTCGTCTATTTGTGTGCTGTCTTTTTTGTTGGGAATATAGGGGCGCATATTGTCGTAAGTGCCTTCGCTCATCCAACGGCCACGGACATCTTCGTAAACGATGATATACCCTTCTTTCATTATAGTTGGGTTGGGGCCGATACGTTTCCTATATTTATCTTTTCCGTAAGGACGGCAACTGTAAGGCGTGCGTTGTAAGAGGATGGGGTATTTTTTATCGGCCGAAGCGTCTTTGGGCGTGTAAATACTGGCAAATAATTTAATGCCATCGCGCATTTTAATGCTTACTTCTTGTTTGTTATAGTGCTGTTTAACGTAGTTTTGTTTTGTGTTTTGTGTTGATGATGTACAGCCGAACAGGTAGATAGCCAGTAAGCCGACAACAAGCTTGTTGAAGTAGGACATTTTGTGTGGGTTAAGTTTAAGGGTAAAACTACAAATAAAATGTTTAAACCGAAAGTTTGACCGGATAATCGTAATGAGGTCTGTCAAGTATTTTTAGGTAGATTAAGCCTTTTTTATTTAGTGATTATTGCTAATTAAAAATAGTTTTTATTGTAACTCCCGCACGTCTAGCCGGCCCTAGAATTGTTATGATTTTCTCTTCTTGAGGTCGCCCATAATAAGATGGAAATAAACTATAATAATCTAAAGTTAACCTAACTTCTGTTCTTTCGGGATTTACGCTATAATCATAATTATTAGAATACTCGATGAGAAATATACTACCATTAGAAGGTATTGCAATCATGTCTGTTAAATTGAATCCTGTAATAATTAAAGTGTCATTTCTTTGATATATACTCTTATTTAACGAAGTAGGCTTAGGGACGTTTTGAGCTTCAATGTCTAGATAAGTTTGTGTTTCAGCTTTAAAATTGCCAATTTGAAAAGTAACTTTATAAGTGGTACTGGTTAAAACATTATCGGGTATTTTTGAATATAAATTGTATATCTTGGTGTTATTAGAATTATAAGTTTCACTTCTTATAATGGGTAAGGAGTAACTGTTAGTGCCATCAGAAAGATAAAAATCAGAAGTGGGAATATCTTGATTTAAATACTTACCCGAAATAATTATTTCGGCTCCAACATATAATAACACCGGGTTTGAGGTAAACACGCCTCCAATAGTTGACAATCCGGTTATTTGAGGGGGATTAGCCATTACTTGATACTCAGCAATATCACCATTTTCTGCTGTTATAAAATAAGAAATAGCATTGTTAAAATTTTGTGGCATATTGCTTTGAGGTGATATTGAAGCATATTCTGATATTGTGATAGATGGCTCCAATGCCGTATTACCAAATAAATCGGAATCAAAAGTTATGAGTTTTGTATCTTGATCAATACTAGCTACTATTGTTTGGTTATTAATAGTGACAGAAAAAGATAATATTTTATTTTCTGTACTTAAGGGTCTGTTATTAACAACGACACGATAAACATTAGGGTCACCATTTTCTGCATAAACAGTATATATAACTTCGTTATTAAAATTTTGAAATGTATTTTCTGAAGGAGATAGGGTTGCTTTAGCAGAATAACTAACAGTTGGTTTTAAAGAGCTCAGTTCAGCTCCGACCGTATTAAAAGAAATTATATTGCTATTCTGATCAATATCTCCAGTTACAATTTCATTATTTATGATAAGTTTGAATGATGAAATTACGTTCTGATCGCTTAAAACAACCGGTATAATAGGATCCTTTTTAGAACAAGAAATGAGTGTTAAAGCAAGTAAGTTGAGAATGATAATTATTTTTTTCATGAAATAGTCTTAAATGAATTTTATGATAATTGAAATAGATAGTATGTGATTTTAAATTAAACTCATTAATTAGGGAAAGATTAATAATGTATTAAAACAATTAGATTTACTACCTACTATAAAGCCAAATATAGAAAATAAAATTTGAAATTAATTAGCTTTAAGGCTTTTTAAATAAAGTTAGTATAGGTTTGAGATAGTCTTAAGTAGTCAGATTTAAGCTTCATTAAACAGAGAAGCCAAGTGCCTGTTACATATTCCGCCTGTACTGTCCGCCTACTTTAAACAAGGCTTCGGTAATCTGTCCTAAAGAGCATACTTTGGTTGCCTCCATTAAACAATCGAACATATTCTCATTTTTAATGGCGGCTTGGTGTAAATCGGCTAGGGCTTGAACACTTTCTTTTACACAACGCTTGTTGAGGTTTTTAACCACTTTAATCTGATATTTTTTCTCTTTTTCGGTAGCCCTAATCACCTCTTGAGGTAAAACAGTAGGTGAGCCCTTACTGCTTAAAAAGGTGTTGACACCAATAATGGGGAAATCGCCATTGTGTTTAAGCGTCTCGTAATACAAGCTTTCTTCCTGAATTTTACTGCGTTGGTACATAGTTTCCATAGCCCCTAATACACCGCCACGTTCGTTTATACGGTCGAACTCGGCATAAACGGCCTCCTCTACCAAATCGGTCAGTTCTTCTATAATAAAGGCGCCTTGAATGGGATTTTCGTTCTTAGCCAAGCCCAATTCTTTGTTAATAATTAGTTGAATAGCCATAGCCCGACGTACGGATTCTTCGGTGGGGGTGGTAATGGCTTCGTCGTAGGCATTGGTGTGTAATGAGTTACAATTGTCGTAAATGGCATATAAAGCTTGTAAGGTAGTACGGATATCGTTAAAATCTATTTCTTGGGCGTGTAATGAGCGTCCCGAAGTTTGAATATGATATTTAAGCATTTGCGCCCGTTCATTGGCGCCGTATTTTTGTTTCATCGCTTTTGCCCAAATCTTTCTAGCCACACGGCCAATTACGGCGTATTCGGGGTCAATACCATTCGAGAAAAAGAAAGACAAATTGGGACCAAATTTATTAATGTCCATACCACGCGATAAGTAATATTCCACGTAAGTGAATCCATTAGACAAAGTAAAAGCCAATTGCGAAATAGGATTAGCACCCGCCTCAGCAATGTGATAACCTGAAATAGATACAGAATAGAAATTTCGGACTTTATTCTGGATAAAATACTCTTGAACATCACCCATCAAACGCAAAGCAAATTCGGTCGAAAAAATACAGGTATTTTGCGCTTGGTCTTCTTTTAAAATATCGGCTTGTACTGTGCCACGCACCTTGTTAAGGGTTTCTTTTTTAATGTTTTGATAGATGTCGCTTGGTAAAACGGTATCGCCTGTAAGGCCTAACAACATAAGTCCCAGGCCGTTGTTTCCTTCGGGTAATGTGCCTTGATATTGAGGCCGTTCTGTACCTTTTTCTTTAAAAATAGCAGCTATTTTTTTGTCAACCTCTTTTTCTAAACCATTTTGGCGGATGTATTTTTCGCATTCTTGATCAATGGCCGCATTCATAAAAAAGCCGAGCATC
>CAZMBM010000032.1:0-19712 GCA_964564475.1 uncultured Flavobacteriaceae bacterium
TTAATAATATTTTATAATTAAAATGATATGAAAGTCGAAATAGAAGCAATTTTGAGGGTTTTATCTTTTGGAAAGTTTAAAACTTTCTAAAAGCTGTTAAAAAACAAAAATATTTAAATATTTAAAAAAAATAATGAGTAACTTTATACGTCAATTTTACAAAAAAAAACAGCGCCTTTGATATTACCAAATTATCGCAGGCTTATGAGTTTTAGAATGGAACTGAGTTTATAATAATGCAAGCCGAAACATTTTACCATATTTATAACAGAGCCAATGGAAATGAACAGTTGTTTTACTCGGCAGAAAATTACCGTTATTTTTTACAACAGTTTAAAAAGTATATAGTACCGGTTGCAGATATTTATGCCTATTGTTTGCTTGTGAATCATTTTCATTTTGTATTAAAAATAAAGAGTGAGAGTGCGGTGAGAGGACAGTATAATATTAAGGATGGGCAATCTTTTGGAAAGTTTAAAACTTTCCAAAAGATGATAAGCAAACAGTTTTCTAATTTGTTTAGCAGTTACACCCAAGCTTTTAATAAAATGTATGGCAGGACAGGCAGTTTATTTTCGCCAAACTTCAAAAGAAAAGAACTTACCAGTGACAATTATTTGCGAAATTTAATTATTTACATCAATACAAATCCCAATCACCATGGCGTTGCAGATTATTCAAACTACAGGTTTTCATCTTACAAAGATGTTGTTGAAGGGCATGACTCTTTTTTAAAACAGGCAGAAATTATAAGCCTATTTGAGGATATTGAAAACTTTAAATATGTTCACCGGTTAAAGAAGATTAATATAGGATTGATAAATCAGCTGATATTTGAATAGTAGATTGAAAAACCAAATTTTCAAAAATGTAAATTACCTTTTGGAAAGTTTTAAACTTTCCAAAAGGTGAAAGATGGCTTATATTTGCTTCTTAATTTGCGCTTTATAAAACCTGTTTTTTATAGAATCCATTCTTTTAAACATGTCTTCTATGTCATTATTTTTAAAATGTTTAAAAAAGAAGTCGGGTGTATAGAAATTATTTTTAAATATAGAATCAAAGGGGTCGGCCTCTTTAAAAAAGTTGTCAAACATGTCGTTTTGCATTTGAGGCATGCGGGTTCTAAATTCTTGTTCAAACTGTTCGAATATTTCTTTTTGCCGTTTAGGGTCTATGTTTTTATTGGAATAAAAGTAAGAATAGGTAGAATCAACACTAATTAAATTACCATTTTCGTCGTACTCTTTGTGCACACGGTAATTTGTTTTGGGTTTAATGGTGTCAATTAGCTTAGCTTCTAACAGCTTGTCTGATTGGGCTTCTTTTTTAGGACTGCAACTGTACAGACCCAACAAAAGAACCGAAGTTAAAATCATTAATTTTTTCATGATATTAAAATTTTAGATTCAAAAAAGTCCTCAAAAAAAATACCATTTGCGGTATTGTACTTATAAAATATTCTTAAAAATCTGTTTAGAAAACCAATAAAAAAGGCTGCCATAAAACGACAGCCTTTCAAAATGTAAAATCCATTATTTAACAGCAATCAATCTGGCGGGTTTTGGTTTGGCTTCTTCTTTTTTAGGGATAGAAATCAATAACTCACCATTTTTGTAACTGGCGACAATTTTATCGCTATCTACAGTATTTTCGGGAATTCTAAAACTCCTTGTAAATGATTGGTAGCTGTACTCTTTACGGGTGTAGTTATCACCTTTGTCTTCGTTTTCAACTTTTTTTTCAGATGAAATGGTCAAAACGTCATTGTCAAAATTAATGTTAAAGTCTTTTTTATCCATACCGGGTGCAGCGACTTCAATGGTAAAACCATTATCGTCTTCTTTAATATTTACAGCAGGTAGGGTAGTGTTAGTGTCAGAAAAATTACTAACAGACCAGTCTCTAAAAAAATCGTCGAATAAGCTTGGAAATGTTGGAAAATTGGGATTTGCTTTTACTAACATAACTTTAATATTTTAAGGGTTAATACTTTTTTTACTACTCTCGCTTGTGTGTAAATCAAAAAACAGACCGACACAAAAAAAGTGTCATAATTTCAGATTAAATCTAAAATAAATGACACTTTGACTTTTGATTATAAGATAGTTATGACATATTTTCAGAATCTCTTATCTTATCGAGTAAGCTGTTTAAACTATCTAATTCTTGTAGTGACAAATGTTTTACAAGGCTATCGAGTTTTTTTTCGCATACATCCATTTTAGTGAGCAATGCCAGTCCTTTTTTGCTAATCATCACATCTTTTTGACGTCTGTCTAATTTACACTCACTGCGTTTTAATAAATCTTTAAGAGCCAATCTGTCAACAATACGACTTACGTCAGAACTTTTGTCTATCATGCGCTCCTTAATCAATCTAATACTGGCTGTTTTGGGATGCTGTCCGCGTAAAATACGCAAGACATTAAATTGCGATGGCGAGAGACCATAACTTTTAAACAGTGCATGCGATTTATGGCTCAAATAATTATTTGTAAAATGAATATTTAAGCGTGTTTTGTGATAGGTGTTTTTAAAACGTGTTTTAAGCGCATTTTCTAAAGTCATAATAAATATATTTTAAGTTCTCAGCACGCTGTACGCGCAACGTGCCACAGCTACAGGCTTATTTTTATCGCTTTGATACAATAGTACATCGGCATTTAAAATGCGTTTGCCGACTTTTATCAAATTGACTTCTACAAAGATGTCGGTTTTAATGGCAGGACTCAGATAATCAATACGCATATCTATGGTGTTAATTTTGTCATCGGGAGAACCCAGTGTCGTAAAACCGGCTAATCCGCCTGCGGCATCGGCAACACTGGCCAAAATACCTCCATGCCAAAAACCCTGTCTGTAGTCGCCAATAAACTCATCCCGAAAGGGGACAAATACTTCGACTTTCCCAACAGAAATGTTAAGTACTTTCATACCCAACATTTTATTGGCAGGAATTTGATTTTCAAAAATATCTATGAGCTGTTGGAGGTTATTTTTCATAATTATTATTTGGCTTTTACAGTTTCTAACTTAACACTAAGGTGTACTTCGTCTCCTATAACGACGCCACCGTTATCCATAACAGAGTTGTATTTAAGGCCATAATCAGAGCGTTTTATACGTCCTTTTATTTTAAAAGCGGCGCGTGTACCGCCCCAAGGATCTTTAATGGTTCCTGTAAATTGCCCATCGAGATTAATGGGTTTTGTTACACCGTGCATTGTTAAATTTCCTTTTATTGTAAAATGTTTGTCGTCTTTTTTACTTATAGAGGTGCTTTTAAAAGTAATATTTGGATACTTAGCCGCGTCAAAAAAATCGGGACTTTTTAGGTGAGTATCGCGTTTGGCATTATCGGTATCAACACTGTTAACATCAATATTAAACGTAAATTGGGCATCAGAAAAATCGTCTTTGGTATTGGTAACACTACCTGTAAAGTTGGTAAAATTGCCTTCGACCTCAGAAATTACCATGTGGGCAATGGTAAAGCGCACTTTAGAATGGGCTTTATCAACATTCCAAGTGTTTTGAGCTGTTGCTGTAAATCCGATGAACGTCAGGATTAAAAAGAGTTTAAATGTTTTCATAATTGATTTTTAAAAATTAGTAATAATTGATTTTAATTTATCGGCATGCGCTTGTGCAGATGCCAGTACGGGTGTAATATCCATGTCGCCACGTTCGGGCATATAATAAATGCCGTACGAGGCCACATGAGGCAGGTATTTTAATTTACAAAAATCGGCCGCAGCCTGAATGGGCATTAAAAATTGTTCCATATCAACTTTTTTATAGGATTCTTCGGGTGACCCTGCCGTAACAGAAACCATAAGGCTCTTACCGAGCATTTTAGAACCGTTTCCAAAGGCAAAGCCATAGGTAAAGACTTTGTCTATCCATTGCTTTAAAATAGAGGGCATATTGTACCAGTACAGAGGATATTGAAAAATGATTAAATCGGCTTGCGCTAAAGCGCTTTGCTCTGCGGCTACATCGATATTAAAATCGGGATAAAGCGCTGTTAAATCGCGTACTTCTACATTATCAAGTTCTTTTACGCTATTGATAATGGTTTTGTTGCCTACAGATTTTTCGATATCCGGATGGGCTAATAAGATAAGTGTTTTAGACATTTTTTGATGTTGTTATTTATTTTAAAGCGCAAATATATGTCAAAACATTATATGTTGCAACATATAAATAGATTTTATTAAAATTTTAACACTTTATGATTCAAAAACAGCTAAGACATTATATATATATTAATCTTATATTTGTCATCCTATTTAATTTTAAAAATGGAAGAGGAGCAAGTTGTTTTAGTTACTAAAGAGGATGTGCAAATTGGTTTGATGCCTAAGTTAGAAGCGCATAAAAAAGCAGTACTTCACCGCGCCTTTTCGGTATTTGTTTTTAACGACAAAAATGAATTGCTATTACAACAAAGAGCTTTAGATAAATACCATTCGCCCGGGCTGTGGACCAACACCTGTTGCAGTCACCAACGCGATGGAGAGACAAATTTAGAAGCCGGTAAACGTCGTCTATACGAAGAAATGGGCATCAAATGTGATTTAAAGGAACTGTTTTGGTTTGTGTATAAAGCCCCTTTTGACAATGGTTTAACCGAACACGAACTTGACCATGTTATGGTGGGCTATTACAATGACAATCCTCAAATAAATGTCCGAGAAGTCGCTTCGTATAAATGGTTAACTTTAGCAGATTTAGAAAAAGATATGCAAAACCATCCTGATAAATATACGGTGTGGTTTAAGATAATATTTAAAGAATATTCGGCCCATTTAAAATAGTATTAATGACAGTAACCGTTCACAGAAAAGCCCACTTTAACGCCGCCCACAGATTATACAATGTTACTTGGTCTGACGCCCGCAATGCTACCGTATTTGGTAAGTGTGCCAATCCTAATTATCACGGTCACAACTATGAGCTTATAGTGGGGGTAACCGGAGAGATAAATCCTGAAACAGGTTTTGTTATGGACATGAAAGTCTTGAAGCATATTATAGAAACAGAAATAGAGCAAGTTTTTGATCATAAAAATTTAAATGTAGAAGTGCCTTATTTTGAAAAGGTAAATCCGACGGCTGAAAATATTGCGGTATTAATTTGGAATATTTTACGTAAAAAAATAGAATTGCCTTTGCAAATCGAGGTAACGCTTTATGAAACGCCACGTAATTATGTAACTTATAAAGGAGATTGATGCGGAAATTTATATACATATTTGTTATTATTGTGGCGGCGCTGCTAATAAAATTAACTATGACAGACAAAGCTAGAAAACCTTTAAAAATAGGCGACAGCGTTCCGGAGTTCAGTCTTAAAGATCAAGATGGCCGATTATTTAACAGTACAGATGTTGTTGGAAAACAAGCTCTTGTAATTTATTTCTATCCAAAAGATGACACGCCCGGTTGTACCAAAGAGGCGTGTAAATTTAGAGATGAATTTGAAGTTTTTACAGATTTAAAGGCTATGGTTGTAGGTATCTCATCAGACGATGTCGCCTCACATAAAAAATTTGCAGAAAAGTACCATTTACCATTTAAACTTTTGGCCGATACAGATAAAAAAGTGCGCAAACTTTTTGGCGTACCACGGTCTGTTTTAGGTTTGTTACCGGGACGTGTCACTTATATTGTCGATAAAAAAGGTCTTATAAGTTATATTTTTAACAGTCAGTTTGGCGCACAGAAGCACATAGATGAAGCCATAAAAGCCCTTAAAGCCAATAGCCTAAACAAGGGAGATTAGATAACGCCGGTAGCTTTTAAATAATACACTTCTAATTCGGCTAAATAAAACTGTTTTTTAGGATTGGGCAGCAAAGAATATTCAAAAGAATTTTTAGCCAAAAGGTATAAATCCTCTTTAGTTAGATTTAAAGCCTTTTGAATTTCTATGTAATTCTGATTGACCTGTCCGCCAAAATAAGCCGGATCGTCAGAGTTAATGGTCACTTTTAACCCCGCATCCATCATCTTCTTTAAAGGATGGTTTTTGAGGTCGTTTACCACTTGCAATGCAGTATTAGAGAGCGGGCAAACCGTTAAAGCTATATCGCGTTTAATAATTTCTTCTACCAATTTTGGGTCTTGCAAAGCATTATTACCGTGATCTATGCGCTTTATTTTTAAAATATCAATTGCTTCCCAAACATAATCAGCATCACCTTCTTCGCCGGCATGAGCCAAAGGGATATAACCCCTTCTGACAGAAGCTTCAAAAACATTTTTAAATTTAGAAGGCGGATTGCCCTTTTCGGATGAATCTAGTCCTACGGCGGTAATTAAATGCTTAAAAGGAAGCGATTGCTCTAAAGTTTCAAAAGCTTTTTCTTCGGGTAAATGACGTAAGTAACTCATAATTAATAACGAAGTAACACCCCATTTTTTTTTAGCATCGGCACAGGCTTTACTTATGCCGTTTATCACAGTCTCAAAAGAAACACCACGCTCTGTATGTGTTTGCGGATCGAACATTATCTCGGTATGTCTTACATTTTGAGCCGCACATTTTTTTAAATAGGCATAAGTCAAATCATAAAAATCGCGTTCGTGAATTAAAACTTGAGCTCCTTGATAATAGATATCTAAAAAATCTTGTAAGCAGTTAAACTTATAGGCTTCTTCAACTTCTTTTACAGATTTAAAAGGTATAGAAATATTATTTCGTTGGGCAATTGCAAACATTTGAGCAGGTTCAAATGAACCTTCAATATGCAAATGTAATTCGGCTTTGGGTAGATTCTTGATAAAAGTTTTCATCGTTCACTTTTTTAAATTTTTATCAGTCGAAATGATGAGTCGTAATCATTGTGGTTGATAACAAATTATTTAACAAGACTCAATTAATACAACAAAGTTAAAAAATACTAATGAAAATATCGAATAAAGCTTAAAAATATTTAACCGATATTTGCAGTAAATATTACGATTGAATATGGTAGCGTACCCTTTAAAGTTTACACCTATTTTACAAGAAAAGATTTGGGGAGGCACAAAACTTAAAACCCTTTTAAACAAATCGTCCAGAAAAGACAATATTGGCGAGAGTTGGGAGATATCGGCCGTAGAAGGCAATGTGTCGGTTGTGGCTAACGGTATTTACAAAGATTTGGGCTTAAATGACTTGTTAAAGCGTTTTAAAAGCGATTTATTAGGCGAGAAGGTTTACAAGACTTTTGTAGAAAAGTTTCCCTTGCTTATAAAGTTTATTGATGCCAAGACAGCACTTAGTATTCAATTACACCCCAATGATACTTTGGCCCAAAAGCGTCATAAAAGTTTTGGAAAAACAGAGATGTGGTATGTTATGCAAGCCGATGCACAGGCCAAACTTATTGTCGGCTTTAAAAAAGACACCGATAAAAAGACCTATTTAGAGTATCTAAATAAAAATAAAATAGCCGATTTATTAAACAGTGATGTGGTTAAAGAAGGCGATGTTTATTTTATCCCAACAGGGCGAATTCATGCCATTGGTGCCGGTGTTTTATTGGCCGAAATTCAACAAACAAGTGACATAACCTACCGCATTTACGATTGGGACAGAAAAGATACTTTTGGGAAAGGACGTGAGTTGCACACGGCATTGGCTTTAGATGCTATTGATTACAAAGCTAAAAAGCACTATAAGACGTCTTATATTTCTGAACTTAATAAAGTATCTCCTGTTATTTCTTGTCCTTATTTTACAACAAACATTATTAGTTTAAACGGGTCTGTAAGTATAGATAATAGCTCAAAAGATTCGTTTGTTATTTATATGTGTACCAAGGGCGAAGCCATGGTTTGTTACAATAACGAACAATTAAAACTACAAACGGGAGAAACCATTTTAGTTCCTTCATGCCTCACTAAATTAAGTTTGGAATCAGAAAAAGAAACCGTTTTGTTAGAGGTCTATATTTAAAAGTTTTAAGATATATTTAATAAAATTTATCCATCCGAATTTTGTATTTTTGTACAAAATAAATGTGAATTATGAGTAGCGTAAAAAATTTAAAAAAAGACATAAATTATGTCTTATCTGATGTTATAGAAGAGTGTTATGTATGGCAACTGGCCAACAGCGATAAAAAAATGGATAAATCGGAAAAAATAATTGATGAAGCCATTGCTGTTTTTGATGCCTTAATAGAAAAAGTTAACACTAAAAAAGTAGCTGATAAAAAAAAGCATTTTACAGCAATTAATAAAGAATTAGAGAAAAAGGCCAATAGTCTTTTAGAAAAAATAGGAAAGTTATAATACTGATATATAATACACTGAAAGATAATTCAATAGTATTTATAATAAATTGAATCATTTTACGTTTTAAATTAAGAAACTTAATTTATTTAATATGGCAAGAGCAATGTTTGAGTACACCAAGACGGTACTAAAAAAAGTAAGTTTTGATACCGCCCTTTTTTGCAAAGAATTGGAAAAAGCCGTTAAAAGATTGTTACCCTATGAAATTGAAGAATTGAGAATTTGGCTGGCGTCGTTTATTTCGAACAAACCGGAATTGACGGTTTGTATGCGTTACATATAAAATTTATAAAAAGGAGCTTTAAGCTCCTTTTTTTTTGGCTAGCGGACTCACTATTTTGACATCGTAAAAGGCTATCGCCCCTCTAATAACACTGTCTATAGTTGTTTTTAGCGCTTCAATCATTTGAATTTTTAATTGCGACTTATGAAAAATAAGGCTCACTTCTCTGGCAGGCTCGGGTTTTTCAAAAGGCCTTAAATAGCTTTTGTCATCTTTTAAATCAAGCGTGTTTAGATAGGGAATAAGTGTCATGCCCAAACCTTCTTTGGCCAGTTTTATAAGCGTGTCAAAACTGCCGCTTTCCAACTTAAATTGTTGTTCTTTAGAAGTTTTATCAGACTTACAAATATTTAAAACACTTTCTTTAAAACAATGCCCGTCTTCTAATAAAAGAATTGAGTCAATATCTAAATCGTCGGGAGTAATCATTTTTTTGACAGACAATTCATGATTTTTAGGGACAAAACCCACAAAAGGTTCGTAGTACAAAACACGTTCTTTAAGGGCCTTATTTTCAAGAGGAGTCGCCGCAATGGCAGCGTCAAGATGGCCATCCATTAATTTTTTAATAATTTCTTGGGTAGTCAACTCTTCTATATTGAGTTTAACTTTAGGGTGTCTTTTGGTGAAAACACTTAAAAACATGGGGAGCAATGTGGGCATTATTGTGGGAATGATTCCCAGTTTAAATGCGCCACCAATAAATCCTTTTTGCTGATCTACAATATCTTGTAATCTGTTACTCTCATCAACTATAATTTTAGCCTGTTGTACAATCTTTTCGCCTATGGCAGTCAGCTGAATAGGCTTTTTCTTTCTGTTAAACAATTGCACACCGAGTTCTTCTTCTAATTTTTGAATTTGCATGCTAAGCGTGGGCTGTGTTACAAAACAGTTTTGCGAAGCCAAAGTAAAATTTTTGTATTCGGCAATGGCTAGTACATACTTTAACTGTGTAATGGTCATTTCTATTATAAATATTTGTGATAAAGATATTAAAACTATTGATTACAATTATCCTCTATAGATTTTTTTTTGAGGTATATTTGTGTAGAATTTAAAAAGAATCATTATGAAAACAACAACAATAGGATTAAATCCTGCTCAATCGTCAGAATTATCAAAAAAATTAAATACTTTACTCTCTAATTTTCAGGTGTATTATCAGAACTTAAGAGGCCTACATTGGAATATTAAAGGGCGTAATTTTTTCGAATTACATTTAAAATTTGAAGAACTTTATACAGATGCACAAGAAAAAGTAGATTTAATAGCCGAGCGTATTCTAACATTAGAAGGCACTCCTTTGCATACTTTTGCCGACTATATGAGCCTATCTGAAATAAAGGCAGGTAAAAATATTACAAATGACGAAGAGGCTGTAAGTTTAATCGTTACATCGCTTTCTACCTTGTTACAAATAGAACGCGATATTTTAAATGTCTCAGATGATGCAAATGACGAAGGTACTAACTCAATGATGAGTGATTTTATTACAGAGCAAGAAAAAACAGTTTGGATGCTTAAAGCTTGGTTGGCTTAAGGCACTTCTAATACATATCCCAGAAGTTGCGCTTTTTGTTAAGCGCGGCTTCTTGTTTGGCGTAATCTTCAACAGGCAACACTTTTAAAAAGGAGGGGTGTTGCTCAATGGCAAATTCAATTTTGGTTACAATTTCATCAATTGAATCTTTGTCGTAATCAATTTTAAGAGGTTCTTTTATAACCATTGATTGCAGTACTTCTCTTTTTTTAATGAGAAGTCCTTTTTTATCAAAAGCGCGCCTAAACCCGTCAATAACAACAGGCACCACAATAGGTTTAAATTTTTTGATAATGTGTGCTGTTCCTTTTCTTATAGGCTTAAAAGGTTTTGTAGTTCCTTGCGGAAAAGTAATTACCCAGCCATCGTCTAAAGCCTTACCAATATTGCTGATATCAGAAAATTTAACTTGACGTTTAATGTCTTTACCGCCGGCACGCCATGTGCGTTCAATGGGTATGGCGCCCACATAAGCCATAATTTTTGGCAACCAACCCGACCGCATTGTTTCTTTGGCGGCTACAAAATACAAGTTCATTTTAGGACGCCACAAATAGCCAATATTTTTTATACTGTCGTCTCGACCACTTAAAGCCGCATTAAAAACGTGGAACATAGCGGCTACGTCGGCAAAATAGGTTTGATGGTTAGAAACAATTAAAACTTTTTGATGGGGAAGATTTCTGAGAACCTGTGAGCCTTCAATTTGTAATTTGTTAAATTTCCTGTAACGCTGATGCGATACAATACCCAATATTCTAATCAAAAAACGCTTTATATAAAGATAATGACCAAAAACATCTTTTTTAAACAAACCCATAGTTTATATTGAATAAGAGGAAATGCAAAATTAGAAAAAAAGAATCTATAGTCCTTTAATTAAATCTTTTATTTCGCTTAAAAGCATTGCTGTGGCACCCCAAACAATATAATTGTTTAATTTAAAGCAAGGTACGTCAATATTTTTCATATAAGATGTCGATAGGTTTTTAGAGCTAACACTTGTTTCGTCGAGCAAGTCAGAAAGCAATACCGGTATTATTTTTTCAACCTCGTTGTTGGGTTTAAAAAGAGGTTCTTTGCTTAAGTATCCTAAAAAAGGGGTCACATAAAAATTACTCGGCGGAATATAAGTACGTGTGAGTTCTCTAATTAAAGCAATATTTGTTGCGGCTATTTCTTCATAAGTTTCTCGTAAAGCCGTGGCGCTCAAATCCTTGTCAGAAATATTTTGCTTACCTCCCGGAAAGCTTATTTGAGCCGAATGAACACCATTGTATTGCGCACGTTCTGTAAGGATAAAGCGGGTTTTATTATTTTTATCAGGATAAAATAAAGCTAATACGGCAGCCGATTGCGGGTCTTTTTTTGGCTTACGCCATTCGTCAAATTTTATACGCATAGCAGGTGCCATCTTAAAATGAGAAGTTATACCGGCCGGTTTGGCCGATTTAATTTTTGGGATGTTTTTTAAAAATAAAGAGAAGTCCAATTTTATTTGCTACTTTAGATTTTCAAAAATAAACTAATTTACCAAACTGACTTATGAAAAAAGCCCTAAAAATTACCTTAAGATTGGTGGCTTCCTTGTTAATAGTGTACTTTATAGCGACTCTTTTTATACCTTCTGTAGTTGATAAAAAGTATAACCGTATTATTCAAAAAGCACCCTATTCGGTTTCAACAACAGCTCAGCAATTAAATGACACACTTGATTTTATAGCCGATTTACACTGTGACGCCTTATTGTGGAAACGCAATTTATTAAAGAAAAATAACTTTGGTGCCGTTGATATTCCGCGAATGATTGCCTCAAATACCGCTTTACAGGCTTTTACCATTGTTACCAAGGCTCCTAAAAAAATGAATTTTGACAAGAACACAGCAGAAACCGATGCCGTCACCCTGCCTTATATTTTAGAAGGGCGTCCTATTAAGTCGTGGTTTAACTTAACCCAAAGAGCTTTGGCACAGTGTGTGGCTTTGAATCATTTTGCAAAGCAATCTGACGGTACTTTTTATGTGATAAAATCAAAATCCGATTTAAAATCTTTTTTAAAAAAGCGTCGAAAAAACAGAAAAATTGCAGCGGGTTATTTAGGTGTTGAAGGTATGCATGCCCTAAGCGGTAAGCTAGAAAATGTTGATGTACTTTATGACGCCGGCGTACGTATGATGTCTCCTGTCCATTTTTTTGATAACAAGTTGGGCGGCTCGGCACACGGTGTTTCGCATGGCGGATTGACCGATTTTGGTAAGAAAGTTATAAAACGCATGCAGGCTAAAAATATGATAGTTGATGTGGCGCACAGTTCCGAAAAATTATTAGACGATATTTTAGCCATTACTACAAAACCCATTGTAAGTTCGCATACTGGGGTAAAGGGCACTTGTGACAATGTGCGCAATTTATCGGACAAACAGCTTTTAGGGATTGCCAATACCGGTGGCATTGTAGGGATTGCCTTTTTTGATAAAGCTGTTTGTAAAGCCGACGCGCAACACATTGCTGCCGCTATACAATACACGGTTAAACTCATTGGGATAGATCATGTGGCGCTTGGATCTGATTTTGACGGTGCCATAACAGCGCCATTTGACGTGACAGGACTACCTTTAATTACAGAAGAACTCTTAAAGTTAAACTTCTCACCCCAAGATATAAGCAAAATCATGGGAGGTAATATTAAACGTTTTTTATTAGAAAATTTACCCTAATTATTTGGTTTCAAATCACCCGTTTTGCGTGTAATAGTTATAATCTTTAATAACTGTTTCTACAAATTCAATAGGCTTTTGTTCGGTTTTTATCCCCGTTATTTTTATAATCTTGTCGTAAAGATGTAAAATAATATTATGGTCGTTACGGCTTACCGATTTTTGAAATAAATTTTTAATGGTCTGAATATCCGAATCGCTTAAAAGAGTTACCTGTGGATAGATTGGTTTATAATCGTCATCCAAAACAGTTAGTATTGTGTTTCTTAAACTTATTTTATGACGCTCGGTAATAACAGTTGTTCCGGCGGCCAAATCACCCAAGCGTTGTCCTTTTCCGTTAAGAAGTATGGTCAAGACAGCCACAGAGCCCGAGGCTATTTGAATATCGATAATTCTAAGTACCCAACGTATTAAATAACTCCCAAAAGTAGGTTTACTGCCGTCTTTTTTTACCACACGAATGTTGGTAAGCATTTTTCCGGGCGATTGACCGTTAAAAAGGGATTCGAAAACCAAACTGTAGAAAAATACCGGAAGTGTTAACAAGGTGTAAGCAACATACATATCCATACCTTTTTCCAAATTCAAAGAACTTATAATAAAAATAGCGAGAATGGTATAGCTTATAATTATCAACATATCGGCTAAATAAGCCCCTATTCGTGTCCCCAAATTGGCCACATGTTGATTAATACTAACATTTTGTGCCGTTTCTATTTGAAATTTATCCATTTTTTGACGTTATTTGAAAGACAAAAATAAAAAAATTGCGCGAAGCAGCTTTCTTAAAAAAAAATAAAGACAAATGGCTCCTATTCGAGGCCGTTTTAGATGATAAAACAGCGGTAGATCCCGATAAGCTATCAGACTTATATCTTGATATAACGAACGATTTGAGTTATGCCAAGACCTTTTATCCGGATAGTAATACGGCTCTGTATCTGAATGCCATATCGGTAAAGGCGCATCAAAAAATATACAAATCTAAAAAGGTTTCAAAAAACAGGCTCATACGTTTTTTTAAAACAGACTTTCCGTTGTTATTTTACAGTTACCAAAAATATTTGGCTATTGCATTTTTTGTCTTTTTGCTCTTTGCCATTATTGGGGCTTTTTCGGCCAGTAAAGATGCCGGTTTTGTCCGACTTATTTTAGGAGATGCCTATGTAAATACAACTCTTGAAAATATAGAAAAAGGAGACCCGATGGCTGTTTATGCACAAACCGGTGAAACAACAATGTTTCTTCTTATAACAATAAACAATTTAAAAGTGGCTTTAATGGCTTTTATTTACGGTATTTTACTCAGTATAGGCAGTCTTTTTAAAATGATGCAAAACGGTATTATGTTGGGGGCTTTTACTTATTTTTTTGCAGAACGCGATTTATTGTGGCAATCGGCACGTACTATTTGGATTCACGGTACTATAGAAATATCGGTTATTATTGTGGCGGGCTGTGCCGGTTTGGTTTTGGGAAGCGGTTTGTTATTTCCAGGCACTTATTCGCGCTTAGAAGCCTTTAAAAGAAGTGTTAAAGACGGGCTGAAGATTATGTTGAGTACGGTACCGTTTTTTATAATAGCGGGTTTTTTGGAGGGCTTTGTAACACGTCATACAGAAATGCCCGACTGGTTGGCTGTATTTATTATTGTGACTTCTTTAAGCTTTATAATATTTTATTACGTCATTTACCCTATGCGATTACATAAAAAATCATTAAAAATATGAATCAGAAAATTAATTTTAAGCGCGAGCGCGATTTAGGGGCTATTATAACCGATACTTTTGGTTTTATCCGTACGCAATGGAAGCCTTTTTTTATGGTCATTTTTAAAATATTGTGGCCTTTTATTGTTGTAAGTCTCTTTTTTATGGTGATGTATTTATATTCTTTTTCTAATTTATTTTCAGAATTAGACAGTTTTGCTAAAAGAGGCACGCCATTTTCTATCTATGACACTAACAGTATTTTATGGGGCTTACTACTTGTATTTACCGCTTTAATAACTTATACCTTATTGCATTTGGCTTCTATGTATTATATTAAAGCTTACATAGATAATAGTGACGACATCGACTACAGCGCTATTGTGGCACAAACGAGATCTAAATTTTGGTCTTTGGTGGGCTTCTTATTTTTATCATATTTTTTAATTATTATAGGCATGTTTTTGTGTTTTTTACCGGGTATTTACTTGCTTATTGTTTTTGCTTTGGGGGCCCCTATAATGATTTTTGAAGACAAATCTGTAGGCGATACTTTTTCATATTGTTTTACACTGATAAAGGATAAATGGTTCGAAACATTTGGGGTATTATTTGTCGTGGGGTTTTTAGTTGGAATTTTAGGGTATGTATTCAATATTCCGGCTATGATTTACAGCATTGTTAAAATGATAACATCGGTAAAAGATAATGACCCGACAGCTGTAATGGGAATACTTTCAGACCCTATTTACGTCGTGCTAAATGTTATATCTTATACGGGGCGTTTTTTACTGTCGGCGGTGACTATAATTTCTACCGTATTTGTATATTTTGATTTAAATGAACAAAAATTCCATTCGGGGACAATAGAAACCATAGATTCATTAGGACGCAATTAGTGTACAAGTTAATTTACATCTTAATTTTTATAAACCTTTCTGCCAGCTGTTTTGGCCAACAGAAAGAGGCATCACTTTTGGTTTTAGACAGTACGCAGATTATTGTTAAGCACTTTGACCTAAAACACCTTCAAAAATATAAAGACAGTTCTGAATTTAATTATGACGTCATTAAGAAAAAATCAAATTTTTTAATTCGTATTTATAACTGGTTGGGGCGTCTTGTGAAAAAATTTCTAGCCAGACTATTTGGCGAACGAGAGGCCGTAGGCATCATTTTATTTATTCTCAAATTATTACCTTATGCTGTTTTAGTTGCAACACTCTTTATCCTCACCAAGTTATTCATAAAATTACATCGCGATAATTTAACACATGGCAGTATAGCCACAAAAGGCACTGTAAAAGTTTTAGATGACGAATCCCTATTACAAACCCAAGACTTAGATTCCTGGTTAAATAAGGCTATAGCCGAGGGTAATTACCGCTTGGCAATTCGTTTTGAATACTTAAAAATATTGCAGCAACTTAGTTTTTATAAACTCATTGATTGGCAAGTGCAAAAAACCAATTTAGACTATTACAATGAATTGAAAAATAAACAATTAAAACCTATTTTTAAAGAGAGTACCCAGCTTTACGACTGTGTGTGGTACGGTAATTTTAACGTAGATAAAAGTCACTATAGCTCATTAAAAACTATTCTCGATAAATTTTTAAATACTTTAAATCAACTTGAGTCGAAGAAATAAAATATATCTGTTTTTACTTTTTGCAAGTATCGTCTTAATTGTGCTGAACGAATTGCAAAAGCCCAAACCTATCAATTGGTTTCAAAGTTATGTTTCTACACATAAAATACCTTATGGAACCTATGTTTTATATAATGAGTTGACATACCTTTTCCCTAAAACAGAGATAAAAAAAATTCACAAACCGCCTTACTTATTTTTAAAAGATACTACTGTAACAGGAACCTATATTCTAATAGACAGAAATATTAATATGGGTAAAGCCGAATTTAATTCATTTTTAAAATTTGTAGCACGCGGGAATAAGATATTTATAGCGACGCACGGTATAAACATTGACACATTGCATTTAAAAACCGAACTGTTGCAAAGTACAGCTTTAGAAGAATTTTCTTATTTTACACTTGTCAACAAGGCTTTTAAAGCCACAGAATACCGCTTTGACCGCCCTTTTGAAAATTTTATATTCAAAGAAGTTGACACGGTTGCTACTACTGTTTTAGGTAAAACAGGATTGTTAAACGAAAATGGAAAGCGTGTGGCCGAGGGCATTAATTTTATAAGCTATAACTATGGTAAAGGCCGTTTTTTATTTTCTACTTATCCCGAAGCTTTTATAAATTATACACTTTTAAAAAGTCCCAATCAAAATTATGCCGCCGGTGTTTTATCTTATTTGGGGTCGCCCAAAACCATCTATTGGGATACTTATTACAAATCAGGTAAAAATCAAATTAGCACGCCTTTGTACTATATTTTGTCACAAAAAAGTTTAAAATGGGCTTATTACTTACTACTCATTGGAACCCTTATTTTTGTCATATTTTCGGGCAAACGCTTGCAACGCATTATCCCAATTATGACACCTTTAAAAAATCAAACACTTGCCTTTACGCGTACTATTGCCGGCATGTATTACAAAAAAGAAGCGCATAAAACAATAGCCTCACATAAAATTCGCTATTTTTTGGCGCAAATACGTCAAAAATATCAGCTAAATACAGATATTTACAAAAAGGATTTTACGCTGTTGTTGTCTCGTAAGCTGGGCAAAAGTCACAACGAAACAGAAAAAGTAATTAATTATATCAAGAAAATTGAAATACAAGAGGTACTGACTAAAGAAGAACTTGTAACCTTGAGTAACTATTTGAATTCACTTATAAAAACACCAAAATATGGAAGATAATACCACAACCGACTTACCATTTGAAAATCGTTTGCCTCTACAAGATTTATTAGAGGTGGTCACTAAAATAAAAGCCGAACTACACAAAGTGATTATAGGCCAAGATGATTTTATTGAGCTCTTAATTATTGCACTTCTAGCCGATGGCCACGTGCTTATTGAAGGTGTTCCGGGGGTTGCCAAAACAATAACAGCCAAACTGTTGGCCAAAACAATTAGCAGTGATTTTAGTCGTATTCAATTTACACCCGATTTGATGCCGAGCGATATTTTAGGGACATCGGTTTTAAATATGAAAACAGCCGATTTTGAGTTTAAAAAAGGACCTATTTTCTCAAATTTAATTTTGATTGACGAAGTAAACAGAGCCCCCGCAAAAACACAAGCGGCCTTGTTTGAAGTGATGGAAGAACGGCAAATAACCATAGATGGCAATACCTATAACATGCCACCGCCATTTATGACATTAGCCACACAAAACCCTATAGAGCAGGAGGGAACCTATGCCTTACCCGAAGCCCAATTAGACCGTTTTCTGTTTAAGATAAATGTAGGCTATCCGTCAAAAGATGAAGAGATAACTATTTTAAACAGCCAAAATGCTCACAAAAATAAAAAACCCGAAAGTTTGATAAAAACGGTATTAACAGAAGCAAATCTCCTAAAATACAGAAATCAAATATTTGATGTTTTAATAGACGAAAAATTAGTGGCTTACATTGCCGATTTGGTTACCACAACCCGTTCGCATCCACAATTATATTTAGGCGGTTCGCCACGTGCCAGTATTGCCATATTACAATCTGCTAAAGCCAGTGCCGCTATAAATGGACGCGATTTTGTCATTCCCGAAGACATACAAAAAGTAATTTATCCTGTTTTAAGACATCGCATTATACTTACCCCCGAAAACGAGATGGAAGGATTAACAGCAGATCATGTTATTAAAATGATTGTAGAATCTATTCAGGTACCACGTTAGTTTATGAAGGCGATACAATACATAAAAAATTTATATTTACACCAACTGTTTTATAAGTTATTAGCCCTAATAACTATAGGCTTTTTAGTGTCGTATTGGCTACCTAATTTATACATAATTTTTGTCTATGTACTCGTATTATTTATTCTTGCTTTTATCTTTGATTTTTTGTTGCTTTTCCGTTATGATAAATCGTTTACCGCTATACGCAAACTGCCCAAAAAATTATCGAATTCTGATGAAAATATCATCGAGATAAATTTGACAAACAACCATCCTTTTGAAGTCTTTGTAGAAGTTATTGACGAGTTGCCGGCTCAATTTCAAAAACGAGATTTTTATTTACGTCAAACGCTGGCATCCGGCGAAACGGCTTATTTAGATTATAGCCTACGTCCTGTAGAACGAGGTAACTACATATTTGGCAGTATGAATTGCTACATAAGTTCAAAACTCAAGTTGGTCAAACGCCGTATGGTTTTTAATTCACAAGCCGTTGTACCTGTTTACCCGTCGTTTATACAGATGCGTAATTATGAATTTTTAGCTTTTAACAAATATTTAAGTCAATATGGCCTTAAAAAAATTCGACGTATTGGCCACTCATTAGAATTTGAGCAGATTAAAAATTACATTGCAGGTGATGATTTTAGAACCATCAATTGGAAGGCTACCGCCAAACGCGCTCAACTGATGGTCAATCAGTACCAAGACGAAAAATCACAACCTATTTATGCCCTTATAGATACAGGACGCGCCATGAAAATGCCCTTTGAAGGTTTAAAGCTTTTAGACTACGCCATCAATTCGGCATTGGCCTTCTCTAATATCGCTTTACTTAAAAAAGATAAAGCAGGATTGGTAACCTTTTCTAAAAAAGTGGAAAAAAGTCTTAAAGCCAATCATAAGAAAAGCCAGTTACAACGGATAAACGAAGTACTTTACGCCATAGAAACCGAGTATTTAGATGCCGATTACGGATATTTATACAGCTTTTTAAAACGTCATGTCACCCAACGCAGTCTTTTAATTCTCTACACAAATTTTGAACATATCTCGGCTTTAAAACGGCAAATGAGTTATTTACAAGCCATTGCCAAGCAACATTTATTGGTCGTCGTCTTTTTTGAAAATACCGAGTTAGAGAGGCTTTTAAATAGCCGTGCAGAAGACTTGCAAAGTATTTACCATCAAACAATTGCTCAAAAATTCGCATTAGAAAAACAACAAATGCTCAAAGAATTAAAACTGAGAGGTATCTTTGGTATCCTCACAAAGCCCAAAAATTTGACGGTTAGTGTCATAAACAAATACCTCGAATTTAAGGCCAAAGGACTTATTTA
>CAZMBM010000033.1:0-19685 GCA_964564475.1 uncultured Flavobacteriaceae bacterium
GCTGTTTATTTCAATTCTGTCCCTAATTACGATTCTATTTATCCCGCGGTGAATTACTTAGAAAATGAGATAAAACACCTGCTTGAAAGTTTAAGCTGGAAAGAATAAATAAATTTTTTATTTTTTTACATAAAATATTCTGACTTTTGCGCTTTCATAATACTTTATGAGTACATCAAAAGAACGTTGGATTTACCTTATAATATTAGCCCTGATTTGGGGCAGTTCGTTTATATTAATGAAAAAAGCTTTGGTTGCTTTAACACCTATTCAGGTTGGAGCGCTCAGAATTATTATAACCGGTTTGTTTTTATTTACAGTCGGTTTTAAAAGCTTAAAACAGATTAAAAAAGAACACTATAAACCCATTATCACTACGGCCGTATTGGGAACTTTTATTCCTGTTTTTCTATTTGCTTATGCCATAAATGATATAGACAGTGCCATAGCATCAATATTAAATTCGCTCACTCCTTTAAACACCCTAATAGTTGGAGGCTTGTTCTTCGGTTTTACTTTTAATAAATTTCAAAAAGCAGGTGTATTGATTGGTTTTTTAGGAACGATAGTTCTTATTCTTTCCAGTGCCCAAATTAATTCTGACCAAAATTATTACTACGCCACTCTACCTGTTTTGGCTTCAATAGGGTATGCTGTTAATGTGAATATTTTAAAAAAATCTTTGAAAAATGTCAGTGCCTTAGGTATTGCTACCGGTAATTTTGTCATTATGTTCATCCCCGCACTTATTATTCTGTATTTTACTGATTTTTTTAGCACTTATGACAGCTCTAACAATTCTGTAAACCTTTCATTATTTTATCTTGTTTTATTGTCGCTTTTCGGAACGGCTCTAGCCAAAACGCTTTACAATAAATTAGTACAAATTTCTTCACCTGTATATTCGGCCTCTGTAACCTATTTAATTCCAATTATAGCTGTTATGTGGGGAGTGCTAGATGGCGAAAAGTTTTTTATCTCACAATTAGTGGCTTCTCTGTTTATATTTTTTGGCGTGTATTTATCTAGCAAAAAAGCAAAAAAAAAGCGAAATCAGTGATTTCGCTTTTTTAATTATGATGATTTTATTTAAAATCGTCTTTGCTAACGCCTTCATCTAATTTTACCTCAAGTAATTTGAATTTTATTACTTGTGGGCCAAAATTCATACTTCTGCTATACGGAATCATAATACCTTTTACAGCCTTATAATCGCCAAAGTTATCAGTTTGCGACACCTCTTTACCATTGGGTAACTTTTGCGTAGTGACCTCTTTTAATTTTAAACCTGTTTTGGTACTGTAATACGCTTTTTTATTTTTACTAACCTGTAAAACATAAGCATTTTGACCGTTAATAGTCTCAATTTTTAACAACTTAGCTGTTTTTAAATAACCTAATTCGCTAAAGGGTGTGGTAGTCGATTTCATTTCTTCTAAAGTATCGCCTGTTATGTCTTTCTTTTGACCACGTCCTTCGGCATAAGCCTTTTCACCATCAAAAACCTGTTTAGACATGACATTACCCATCACAGATGTAGAAGCACTTATCAAATTAGGAGCCATGTGTTTAACTTCTAAAAGCAGTGTCATTCCTTGTACTGTAGCTTCGTAATTGTAATGAGCCGTTTTAACAGCTTTTACTTTATCGACACCGCCAATGGCTTTAAAGTAATCGTTTAACACAGATGTTGCTGTAACACCTGCCGGAATTGGAATATTTATCACCGGTTTCTTTGTTTTGTTGCCGTATTTATCGAGATAAACTATGGGGTAAGGCAATTTTTCTAAACCGGATAAAACATCGGCTGCTTTGCCTACAATTACAATGGCCTCTTTATTAAATTTAATATATTTATTAGCCGCCAATTGAACACCTTTTGCATTTACTGCATTCAATTTCTGGATATAGGTTGTATAGAAATCTTCGGGTAAATTTTCACGTTGAATATCTAATGAATATTGGGCAATGGTTTGAGGTCTTTCTAAGGCCATAACAAAGCTCCCCACATAGTTGGCTTTGGCATCTTTAAGCTCGGTTGTACTTACCTTTTCTGAGCGAATTTTTTTAATTTCTTTCATAAATTCAACCACAGCACTATCGGTAACGGCATTTCTCACACTGGCTGAAGCACTAAAACGGCTCGGTGCATATTTTCGCAATTGTAAACGGGAGTAAGCGCCATAAGTAAAACCTTTATCCTCTCTCAAATTCATAAACAAACGCGCTGTGGCCCCACCGCCTAAAATTTTGTTAGCCAAAAGCATGTCAAAATAATCGGGGTTCTTTTTACTGAGATTAGAGGTGACCAAAACAGCTTCTTCTGACTGAACAGCATTGGGCATGTTTACAAAATAAACAGTTGTCTTAGAACGCTTGGGTAATTCGGGTAAAGGCTCTTTTAAAACAGGTGCCGCTTGCCAATTTTTAAACTGTTTTTTAACCAGTTTTTTTACTTGTTTAAAAGACACGTCTCCTACAATAACAAGGTAAGCATTGTTAGGCCTGTAATTAGATTTGTAATAATTAGTCACGTCTTCTAAAGTGACGTTCTTAACTGTCTTTTCTGAAGTGAACTCACCGTAAGGATGTTCTTTGCCGTAAGCCACAACATTTTGAATACGTCTGGCTATAGATTTAACATCGGAATCTTCATTTTTTAAATTCTCTAAAAGTTTTGTTTTTTCTTTATCAAACTCTTCTTGTGTAAACAGCGGATTTATGACACCATCAGCCATAAGACTTAATATTCTGTCAAAATATTTAGATAAAGAACTGGCTCTGGCACCGGTATCCCAAAAATTGAGATGGGCGCCTAAAAAATCGACTTCTTCATTAAATTTATCCTTAGAAATATTGGTTGTGCCATTACCCATTAAAGCCCCTAACAAATCATCTTCACCTTTTTTGTCACCAAAAAAAACAGGGCTGTTGTCTATCGTTAAAGTAGCCGAAACCCTAGGTAATTTATGATTTTCAACAACGAGTACTTTTAGACCGTTTTTTAGTACAAACATGTCTGGATTTCCTAAATTTATCTTAGGAGCCGGTCCCGGTTTGGGTCTTACACTTCTGTCTAATTGTGCCGTCATAGATGTCGCTATTAAAAGGCTAAGTGCCAATGTAAATATTTTAGTTTTCATATGTGTTATTTTTTAGTATCCGTTTTAGCTTTTGGTAAATATTTTAAAACCAAACGTTGGTTTGTATTTAGGTATTTTTTAGCGACGTCTCTAATTTCTTCACGAGTAATTGAACGGTATATTTTAATTTCGTCGTTAATTAAATTGGTGTTGCCGTAAAGTGTGTGATAGCGTGCTAAAGAATTGGCTATCCCTTTAATACTGGCATTGGCATTTACAAACTGATTTTCGAATTTATTTTGAAGCTTTTGATACTCTTTTTCTGATATTAACTCGGTTTGCACCTTATTAATTTGCGCTTGCATATCGGTTAAAAGACTGTCTAAACTTATTTTAGCCATAGGTAAAGCATAAACAATATAGATACCGTAATCTTCTTGACTCAAATTTATGGCACCTACTTGCAGCGCTTTTTTATCTATATCTACCATTTGTTTATACATACGAGAACTTTTCCCGTCGCTTAACAGTGTAGAGACCATGTCTAACACATAAGCATCGCGTTCTTTCATAGAAGGTGTTCTATAAGCGGTAATTAAAGCCGGTATTTGAATATTCGGATCGTGGTATTCGGCTTTTAATTCAGTCGTTATGGGTGCCTCTTCAATTTTGTGATACGTGACTGGCTTTCCTCTAGGGATTGTTCCAAAATACTTAGCTATCATAGCTTTGGTTTTGGCAATATCAATATCTCCGGCCACAACCAAAGTGGCATTGTTAGGAACGTAAAATTTGTGATTAAAAGCCAAAAATTCATCTAGAGTAGCATCATCCAAATCTTTCATCAAACCAATAGTTGTATGGCGGTAAGGATGCTTGGTAAACAGCTTTAATTTTACTTGTTCTAAAAAATGACCGTAAGGCTGATTGTCAACTCTTAGTCGCTTTTCTTCTTTAACTACTTCGTTTTGAGTGTCAACTCCTACCTTATTTATTATAGGGTGTAGCATACGTTCAGATTCCATCCACAAACCCAATTCGACATTATTTGACGGAAAAGTTTCAAAATAATAGGTGCGGTCATCTGTAGTATTGGCATTGTCGTAACCGCCATTGGCGGCGACTATTTTAGACCATTCGCCCCTTTTAATATTTTTAGTTCCCTCGAACAAAAGGTGTTCAAAAAAATGGGCAAAACCGGTACGGTTTTTAGCCTCGTTTTTGGCCCCTACATGGTACATAACAGAAGTTGTTACTACAGGAGCTGTGTTGTCTTGATGTAAAATAACGTGTAAACCGTTACTTAAATCGTACTCTTCAAACTTAACTTGCTGCGCCATAATTGTTGTTGTTAAAGCAAGAAAGCCCGAAATAGTTAAAATTTTTAAATTCATAAAGTGTCATTTTAATTTTTGCTGATAAGTAGCCCAAAGCTACAAAATTAAGTCTATAAATTAACTATATTTACGTTAAAAAATAAGTCTCATTTACAGCCTGTTTGTTACAAAAAAAAGCACTTAAATTGTATTTGGTATTATACAAATTAAACGTATATTTGCACCCGCTTATTTAAGCATAATTTAATTACAGAAAATAACAAATCCTTATGTATGCAATTGTAGAGATAGCAGGGCAACAGTTTAAAGTTAAAAAAGACCAAAAGGTATTTGTACATCGTTTACAAGAAAAAGAAGGTTCAAAAGTTAGTTTTGACAATGTTCTTTTACTAGACGACGGCAAAGTAACCATTGGCGCCCCGGCTATAAAAAACGCTTCTGTAGAAGCCAAAATCTTAGGCCATTTAAAAGGCGATAAGGTTATCGTTTTTAAGAAAAAACGACGTAAAGGGTATAAAGTTAAAAACGGACACCGTCAGTATTTAACCGAAATACAAATTGAAAGCATTAGCACAAAGAAAGCAGCCGTTAAAAAGCCCGCTGCCAAAAAAGCTACTGCTAAAGAAGAGTCTGCTCCTGCTAAAGCAGCTCCTGTAAAAAAAGCGCCTGCTAAAAAAGTTGCGGCAACTACTGCTAAAAAACCGGCAGCAAAAAAAACCCCCGCTAAAAAGGCAGCGCCTAAAAAAGATACAACAAAAAAATAGTTAACCTTAAATAAAATATTATGGCTCATAAAAAAGGTGCAGGTAGTTCTAACAACGGTAGAGAATCGGAATCTAAACGACTTGGTGTAAAGATTTTTGGTGGTCAAGGTGCCATTGCGGGTAATATTTTAGTACGTCAAAGAGGTACTACACATCACCCCGGCGAAAATGTTTATATGGGTAAAGACCATACATTACACGCTAAAGTAAACGGTATTGTAAAATTTACAAAGAAAAAAAATAACCGTTCTTATGTTTCTATCATCCCGATAGAAGCTTAATCTTTCAGAAAATAGACAATTTACAAACCCTTGCCAATTTGGTGAGGGTTTTCTTTTTATATTTGTGGCTACAACTTTGTTTAATTGAGCACATTAAAAAAATTCTTTCAAGACACCATTATATATGGTTTAGCCGCTGTTTTACCGCGCGCTATTAATATATTGCTCACTAAGTTACACACCAGCACTTTAAAATCGACTAATTACGCCGACAACACTTGGTACTTTGTCTTTGCCGCTTATTTTATTGCTTTTTTAAGTTTTGGTTTAGAAACGGCTTTTTTTAGATTCTTTTCTCGCGAAAAAGACAAAGGTAAAATCATCTCAACAGCTTTTATAAGCCTGCTTTTTTCTACAATCTTATTTTTAGCTATTTTGCTTTATTTTAATAAGCCTATAGCCCATTTACTGGGTTTTGCCAATCCGCTTTATTTAAAAATTCTGACTTTTGTAACAGCCCTAGATTTACTTGTTGTTATACCCTACGCTTATTTGCGTGTAACCAACAAGCCGCTTAAATTTACTTTTTACAAGTTGGCCAACATCTTTATTTACGCCCTATTTAATATTTTGTTTTTATGGTTTATACCTTATGCTCTAAAAAAAGGTATAGCCCTACCCGAATTTCTGACTCATTTTTATCAAAATACCCCAACGGTGGTATTTATTTTTATTGCCAATCTTATAGCCAGTTTTGTGACCTTTGTAATGCTTTTACCTAACATCTTAAAATTTAAATTTAAATTTGACAAAGCCATACTTATCAAAATGGTTAACTACGGCTGGCCCATAATGATTGGCAGTTTGGCTTATATCACCAACGAAAACCTCGACAAACTTTTGTTGGGTGACATGTTGGGTAAAGCACAAATGGGTATTTATGCTGCCTGTTATAAATTGGGTGTTTTTATGACCCTTTACATCATGGCTTTCAGACTGGGTGCCGAACCTTTCTTTTTTAACCAATCCCATAAAAAAAACGCCAAAGAAACCTATGCCAAAATCCTCACTTGGTTTACAATAGTGGGTGCTTTATTTATGCTTATTGTTATTGCTTACATCAACTTATTTGCCGATATCTTATTGGGAAAACCCGAATACTATCAAGCTTTAGCTATAGTACCCATAATTTTATTGGCCAATCTTTTTCTGGGCATTTACAACAACCTATCGGTGTGGTACAAACTCACCGACAAAACCCGTTACGGCATGTATCTCTCTATTTTGGGAGCCGTCATTACTATTGCTTTAAACCTTATTTTTATACCTAAAATCGGCTTTATGGCCTCGGCTTGGGCCACATTATTTGCTTATGGCGCTATGACCATAGCTTCGTATTTTTATGGAAGAAAGTACTATAAAGTGCCTTATAATATCAAAAAAGTTTTACTTTACATACTCACTTCAGTCGGCTTATCGTTTGTATCGTATCAGTATTTTAAAGAAAACTATACGGTCTCTACTTTATTTGTTATTGTGTTTATGGCTTTTATAGTGCTTAACGAAAAAAATGAATTAAAAATAATCTTAAAAAAATGACAATACAAATTATAAACAAATCTAAACACCCTTTACCTCAATACGAAACTACTGCCTCGGCAGGTATGGATATAAGAGCTAATATTGACCATCCTATAATTTTAAAACCTCTTGAACGCGTCCTTGTCAAAACCGGTCTTTTTATAGCATTACCCGTAGGTTTTGAAGCCCAAGTAAGACCTCGAAGTGGTTTGGCTTATAAATTTGGCATCACTGTCTTAAACACGCCCGGCACCATAGATGCCGATTATCGTGGCGAAATTGGTGTTATTTTAGTTAATCTATCTAATGTTAACTTTACCATTAACGATGGTGAACGCATCGCTCAGCTCGTTATCGCTAAACACGAACAAGGTGCATGGCAAGAAGTAAGTGTTTTAGATACTACAGAAAGAGGTAAAGGTGGTTTTGGCAGTACCGGTAAATAATTATACCACTTTACGTTTACCAAACACAGGTCTCAAAGTATCCCAAAAACCCTTTTCAAGAAATTTTAAATATTCTTCGTTTGCAGAGCCAATTTGATATACTTCTATTTTGAGTTTAATGTCATTTGGAATCCAATGAGCCAGATGAAGTGCTGTGGTTTTTGAAGGGCCATAACCTATATGCTGCCTGATTCTAATTTTCAACTTATTACACTTTACCCCTACATATAAAATTCTGCTGTCGGTATCGTTAAAAATAGAAATAAACCGTTTTTTAGTATTCCCCAATAACCTGTTAGAGCGTTGATAGCTTTTATAATACTCTTTTATTAAAGGCACGTCATCTCTATTTTCAAGTTCTATCGTGTAAATAAAATTACCTGAAAAATGGTCAAATCGCTTTAAAAAAGCATTACACAAACCTTTATTTAAAATGGCGTTACTGTTAAAAAATATAGCATCTTTTTCTTTAATTTCAGACACAATCAATTCCGTCATCAGCGTATCCAATGTACTCTTTCTTTCATCTAAAATAAACTGCAGTTCATGCATCTTTACACAGTATTTTTAAACACCACCATAAAAATAATACTGAGGGAATAATAAATTCTAGTGTGTTATAATATTATTACACGTAAAATTAAACAAGTTTGCTAAATATCTTAGTAGCGAAAACAAGGAGTTTTAAATATACCTAAAATCGCTATAGTGTCATTTTTTAACAGACTGATATTGTGTGATTTATGTTTCAACAACAATCTACCTACCTAAATGTTTTGTGTTTTAAAAACACCTACTAGCAATTATGATGATATTTTTTTCTAGCGATTTCCATAAAAAAACTAGCGATTTCGCTAGTTTTTGTAATTTTTGCAAAGGCAAATTCCATTAATTATGACGCAATTTTAAAAATATTTTATTTTACTTTTTTTATAACGGCATCAATGGTAACGACTTTTTTTGGAAAAACACCTTTAGCCACAAGGGCTAATCCAAAAATAATAAGCAAAATACCCATACCGCGCTTTATTTTTATAATAACATCTGACGTCAATTTTTTCTGTAGTTGTTTGGCTAAAAATATTTTTATTAAATCGACTATAAAATACGAGAGAATTATAACGGTAAAGAAATTAAAAATTCGCGAGGGTTCCATGCCTACATTGGGACCAATAACAACAACCATCCCAATCCAAAAAGCTAAGACACCGATGTTTATAAAGTTTAGAAAAAAACCTTTTAGTAAGAGCTTTAAATAGATGTTTTTCTTAACCACTTTAAGGTTGACATCTTCAACAACTATTTGTTCTTTCTTTTTTAGTAAACTTATTAAGCCGTAAACAGCTAAAATTAGACCGCCAAAAATAAACAGACTTGGGTCGTCTTTAATTTTTTCTAATATCTGATGACTGCCAAAATAAGCAATGGTTATAAAAAACACATCCGATAAGATAACCCCCACATCAAAAACAATGGCTTCTCTAGCGCCTTTAAGCACACTTGTTTCTAAAAGCACAAAGAACACAGGACCTATCATAAAAGACAGGGCAATACCCAGCGGAATGGCATTTAATACATCTTTTAATTCCATTTTATCATTTTAATTAAACCGCATCGTAATCTATTGTAATAGTGGTTGTTTTGGCTTGTGCCTGACAAGTTAACACAATCCCTTCGGCTATTTCTTCATCGGTTAAAACTGAATTTTCTAGCATCTCTGCTTTACCTTCTGTAACCTTTGCCATACAACTGGTACACACACCTCCTTGACACGAGTATGGGGCGTCAATACCAGCTTCTAAAACAACATCTAGTATTATGTCATCCGGTTTAACGATAAGCGTATGGGTTTCATCGTCTAAAATAATTGTAAGTTGTGCTTTAGGATTGCTCTTATAATTACTATCCGAAAGTGAAAATTTATCAGTCATATAAGCCATTAATTTGCAAAATTTCAGTTTTCAAATATACAGAAACGACCTTTGTAAAAAATTTAATTTTTTCTTAAAGTTGCTTTTCAATCTTAATAAGTTCTTGTTTAATAGCTTCCAATCTTACAATGGCTTCATTAATGGTATTGAGTCTTTGAGGTTTTTCTCTGAGTTTCTTTTTAGCACCATCTAAAGTAAAGCCCTGTTCTTTTACCAAACGGTAAATGAGTTGCAGATTTTTAACATCTTCTTTGGTAAACAAACGGTTGCCTTTCTTATTTTTTTTAGGTTTAATAATAGCAAACTCCTGCTCCCAAAACCTTATAAGAGAAGTGTTTACATTAAAAGCCTTGGCTACGAGGCCTATGCTGTAGTAGCGTTTATCTGGTAAATCTATAAACATTAGTCTTCTGATTGTCCTTCTTGCGAAGCGATGCGTTGCATTTCTAAAAACTCTTCGGGGGTTAAATTGCCGTAATAAAAATTAATGGGATTAATGGAGCGCCCGTTTTTATGTATCTCGTAATGTAAATGATGGCCGGATGTTCTGCCGGTCATACCCACATAACCAATTATATCGCCACGTTTAACATGTTGGCCACGTCTGACATTGTATTTACTTAAATGGGCATATAAAGTTACATAGCCAAAACCGTGATTAATTTCTATGTGTTTACCGTAGCCCGATACACGTCTGTCAGCACGTTTAATAACGCCATTACCCGTAGCATAAACAGGTGTTCCTACAATGGCCGAAAAATCCATCCCCTTATGACGCTTAAGAGCTTTTGTAAAGGGGTCTGTACGCCACCCGTAACCGGAAGCCATACGCAATAAATCTTCTTTTTTTATGGGTTGAATAGACGGAATAGATTGTAAAAAACGGTCTTTATTTTTGGCTAATGTTACAATTTCATCTAGAGATTTCGTCTGAATATACAGTTGTTTAGACAAAATATCTAACTTTTTAGTAGCGTCTATTATCATAGCTGAATTTTCAAAGCCTTCTAAAGCTTCGTATCGGTTAACCCCGCCAAATCCGGCTCGGCGCTGTTCTTCGGGGATAGGATTGGCTTCAAAATACGTGCGGTAAATAGCGTTGTCGCGGCGTTGCACTTCGGTTAAAACATCTTCTACTTGGGTCATTTTTTTAAACAACAAGCCGTAGTTCAATTTTAAATTAACCACTTCGCGTTTGAGAGCCTTTTCTTTAGGCGATTCGAATATTTGCGAAAAGCTTAAGTAACCCGCAAACATCAGTATTAAAACACCAAAAAAACCAAGTAAAACCGTTTTGAGTCTGTCTTCTTTTTTAACCTTTATTTTATGATACGAAAGTGTATCGGGGTCATAATAATATTTTACTTTCGACATAAGTTAAATTATCTTATTTTTGCATATCATTACAAGGTTTTGCAGTAACGATTTGCCATAATTTTGGTGCAAATTTACAAAAACTTTGTTAACTTTAATTAACAGGCTTTAATAGGCTGATTATTACACGCATGACATCGAAAGAAATCAGACAAAATTTTTTAGATTTTTTTAAAAGCAAGGGCCATACAGTTGTACCCTCTGCACCAATCGTTATTAAAAACGATCCCACTTTAATGTTTACTAATGCCGGTATGAATCCCTTCAAGGATTACTTTTTAGGACAAAAAGTAGCCAAAGATTTACGTGTAACCAATACACAAAAATGTTTGCGCGTAAGTGGCAAACACAATGATTTAGAAGAAGTAGGTATAGACACCTATCATCATACCATGTTCGAAATGCTGGGCAATTGGAGTTTTGGCGATCCTGCCCGTCCGGCAGGCGGGTACTTTAAAAAAGAGGCCATTGCTTGGGCTTGGGAGCTCCTTACCGATATCTATAAAATTGATGAAAACGATTTATACATCACTGTTTTCGAAGGTGATACATCAGATAATTTAGCTTTGGATAAAGAAGCTTTAGACTATTGGAAAACCATAATAGCCGAAGACCATATTATTTACGGCAACAAAAAAGACAACTTTTGGGAAATGGGGGCACAAGGCCCATGTGGACCATGTAGCGAAATTCACGTTGATATACGTTCAAAAGAAGAAAAAAATAACGTTTCCGGACGCGATTTGGTTAACAAAGACCATCCGCAAGTGGTAGAAATATGGAACCTTGTTTTTATAGAGTTCAACCGTAAAGCTGATGGACGTTTGGAAAGTTTACCTCAAAAACATATTGATACGGGTATGGGTTTTGAACGCTTGTGCATGGTGCTACAAGGCGTTAGCTCTAATTATGACACCGATGTGTTTACACCTCTTATTCGTAAAATAGAAGCCTTAACAAACACACAATACGGCAGCAATACGACTACAGATATTGCTATAAGAGTTGTGGCAGACCATGTGCGGGCTGTGGCTTTTGCCATTGCCGATGGGCAATTGCCCTCTAACAACGGCGCCGGTTACGTCATCCGCCGTATTTTAAGGCGTGCCGTCCGTTACGGCTATACTTTTTTAAATACGAAAGAGGCCTTTATTTATAATCTGGTAACTGTTTTAGCCGATGAAATGGGTGGTACTTTTCCCGAAATTAACAGTCAGAAGGCCTTGATTATACCCGTTATAAAAGAAGAAGAAAATGCTTTTTTAAATACTTTAGAACAAGGTTTAAAGTTGTTAGATAACATCATTAAAAATACACAAGGCACAACCGTTGACGGCACCAAAGCCTTTGAATTATACGACACTTTTGGTTTTCCAATAGATTTAACAGCTCTTATTTTAAGAGAAAAAGGACTTCGTTTAGACGAAGCCGGTTTTAAGAAAGCCATGGCCGCTCAAAAAGAACGGTCTAGAAATGCGGCGGCTTTAGATGCCGACGATTGGCAAATCTTAAACAATGCCCCTACCAAATTTATTGGATACGACAGTTTAACAGCTACAGCTACTATTACCCGTTACAGAAAAATTAGCAGTAAAAAAGACGGTGTACAATATCAATTGGTGTTTAATACCACACCTTTTTACCCCGAAGGTGGCGGTCAGGTGGGCGATAGCGGTTATTTTACCGATGACAAAGGAGGTAAAATTACTATTTTAGACACAAAAAAAGAGAACAACCTTATATTACATATTGCAAAAAAGTTACCCCAAACTACCGAAGGCACTTTTAAACTTTTTGTCGACAGAAAAGCCCGCTTACAAGCCACTAACAACCACAGTGCTACACATTTATTACACCAAGCTTTACGCAGTGTTTTAGGCCCCCATGTAGAACAAAAAGGCTCTGCCGTAACACCACAGTATTTGCGTTTTGATTTTTTGCATTTTGCCAAAATGACGCCCGAACAAATACAACAAGTGTCCGATTTTGTAAACGATAAAATTCAGGCGCAAATTCCACTGCAAGAACACCGTGATATAGATATAAAGGAGGCTCAAAAACAAGGAGCTATGGCCTTGTTTGGCGAAAAATACGGCGATAAAGTCCGCATGATTCAGTTTGCCGATTCTAAAGAACTTTGTGGCGGTACACATGTACCCAACACAAGTACAATTTGGTATTTTAAAATCACTTCCGAAAGTGCTATTGCCGCCGGTGTAAGACGTATTGAAGCCATTACCGGACAGGCTGCCAAAAACTATTTTGAACAGTTAGATGCCGATTTTAACACTCTAAAAGCCTCTTTAAAACAAACAGGCAATGTGATTAAAGCCGTGGGGCATTTACAAGACGAAAATATAAGTTTAAAAAAACAAGTTGTCAAACTGTTAAAAGACAAGGCAAAAAATTTAAAATCTGATTTGCAAAAAAACATCAGCTCTGTAAACGGTGTTAACTTTTTAGCTGCCAAGGTAGATTTAGATGCACAGGGTATTAAAACACTGGCTTTTGAATTAGGTGCCGAAGTTGACAATTTGTTCTTTTTAGCGGGCGCTTCCATCAACGGAAAAGCCCTTCTTTCTTTGTACATTTCTAAAGAGTTGGCAGCCCGTAAAAACCTTAATGCAGGTACCATTATCCGCGAATTAGGCAAACACATACAAGGTGGAGGTGGTGGCCAAGCCTTTTTTGCCACAGCCGGTGGTAAAAACCCAGAAGGTATTACAGCAGCGCTTAAAGCGGCAGCAACTTTTATAAAGTAGCCTTTTTATAGTGTTGACTCTTATTTTAGTACTGCATAAAAACACAAGATTTATCAAATATACTTGTTTTATATACACATTATATATACTTTTGTAATATTAAATACTGTTATATGAAAAACATATCATTAAAATTAGACGATTCCGTTTTTGGAGAAACTGAAAAAATATTGTCAAGAATAAAAAAACCTAGGAATAGGTATATAAATGAGGCTCTTGCATATTATAACAGACTTCAAAAAAGATTAATTCTCGAGAAAAAGCTCAGAAAGGAATCTGATTTAGTAAAATCAGACTCTTTAGATGTATTAAAACAATTCGAAAATATTGATTATGCAGATTAAACAATTCGAAATTTGGGTTGCGGATCTGAATCCTAAAATTGGTACGGAACCCGGTAAGTCAAGACCAATTCTTACAATTCAGACAAATCTATTAAATAAGATTCCTCATCCATCAACCATCATTTGTCCTATTACCACAAACGTAAAAATGGATTCCGAAATTTTACGTGTACATCTAAAAAAAGGAATGGGAAATCTCCATCAAAATTGCGATATCATGATTGACCAAATTCGAGCAATCGACAATAAGAGACTGACAAAAAAGATTGGAAATTTACCATCAAATTTGATTGAAATTGTAAAGGAAAATATTAAAATTATAATGGATATGGAATGAAATTTACGCAACACAACAATGCGTATAATTAATTATGGTTTAGAGCTTTGTAAAAGTTGGTGATTTTTTAAGAAATATTTTAAAAGCGAAATATAATAGCTAAATTTACCCACAACAAATCATACACAAATCACTATACACAAGCTGAATAAAAAAATAAAAATATAATAAATGACAAAAAATACATTTGACATAAACGAATCTACAATAAAAAAATACGTGGAATCATTGCGTCCAGATAATCTAGAAATTCGCGAAAAACTCGATTTTGGCTATTCCTATGACGGAAAAGTGGCAATACTTTATGAAATCAGACCTGTTTGGGACAATCCGAAAGAAATACAAAACATCGAATTCGCAAAAATTAGATTCTATAAATCAAGAAAAGAATGGCATCTATATTGGATGCGTGCGAGCGGTAAATGGGAACTTTATGAACCGTTTCCAAAATCAACACATATAGAAAAGATTATCGGAATTATTAAAGAAGATAAACACGGTTGCTTTTATGGGTAATTCTCAAAAAAATATTATCACGGAAATTGCTGAAAATCTGGATTGTGGAAGTGACTGTTATTACAATCCTACAACAGATGAAATTGTAACTATCCCAAATCTTTCACATATGCCGGAGGAAAAAGAATTTAAAGCAATTTTTCAAGCCGATTTAAAAAAGATAGACAACCAAAAAGCGACCTTTATAAAATTCGAGGTGTTGGAAAGTTTTGAGTCATTCAAAATTATGGAACGATTTGTTGAACAAATGAACGAGCAACAATTTAAATCGGAATTGGAAAATATTTTACAAAATAAAAAACCTTTTCAGAATTTTAAACATTTAATCGACAATTCAAATTACAGACAAAAATGGTTTGATTTTAAACAAAAAGAACTGGAAAAAATAGTTGAATATCAATTAAATAAAAGATAATCCAGCACCCAACATCGGTTATAATTCAGCGTGACTCTACCTTAATTTTAGAAAAATTAGTGTCTTAAAAAACCTATTTTTCTCTATGGGATTACCGGCATCGAAATCATCGTTAAAACCATCAACTCAAAAAATATCATTTTTTTACCTACCTTTAGATATTCAAATATTATATATGAATTCTTCTAAAAATATAGAACCCCAAAAAAGAGATAAACGCCGTATAAACACGAAGTTTTACAATACCGAGCTGGCCAAACTACAGGTAGAATTGGTTAAGTTACAAGAGTGGATAAACTTTAAAAAGCTCAAAGTAGTCGTTCTTTTCGAAGGACGCGATGCCGCCGGAAAAGGAGGCGTTATCAAGCGCATTTCGCAAAGTCTTAATCCTAGAATTTGTAAGGTTGTGGCTTTGGGTACGCCTACAGATCGCGAAAAAAGTCAATGGTATTTTCAGCGTTACGTGCCCCATTTACCCGCCGGTGGCGAAATGGTTCTATTCGACCGCAGTTGGTATAACCGCGCCGGTGTAGAGCGTGTTATGGGCTTTTGTTCCGACGAAGAATACCGTGAATTTATGCGTACCTGTCCCGATTTTGAGCGTATGCTTATCCGCTCGGGCATTATTCTTATAAAATATTGGTTTTCGGTGTCTGACGAAGAGCAAGAACGCCGTTTTCAATCGCGGATAGACGACCCTACCAAACGATGGAAACTCAGTCCGATGGATTTAGAATCGCGCGAAAAATGGCTCGATTACAGCAAAGCCAAAGACGAAATGTTTAAATATACCGACACCAAACAAGCCCCTTGGCTTGTGGTACCGGCCGATAATAAAAAGCGGGCCCGTTTAAATTGTATCAGCCATCTTTTAAGCAGCATACCATATGACGCTGTTCCTTATAAAAAAATTGTCTTACCACCGCGAAAGGTAGAAGAAGGTTATATTCGCCCGCCGTTTTCCGAACAAACTTTTGTTCCCGAAATATATTAAATATGGCCTCATTTAGAACCACAATAAAACCTGTAAAGCAAACACCTGCCATTGATTACAACTCTAAAACAGTGCTTTTAGGTTCGTGTTTTACAGAACACATTAGCCAAAAATTAAACTATTTTAAATTCAAAACCCTTACCAACCCGTTTGGTATTATTTTTAACGCAACTGCACTTAAGGAATCTGTTTTAGATTGTGTTAAAAACAAAACTTACAGTAAAGCCGATTTAATAGAACACGACGGCTTGTGGCATAGTTTTAAGCACCATTCGCAATTTTCGTCGTCAAATTTAGACAAAACCCTTGGAGCCATAAACACTTCTGTTAAACAAGGACATGATTTTTTAAAAACGGCTTCACATATTGTCATTACATTAGGTACGGCCTGGGTTTATACGTATAATGACACTCAAAACATTGTGGCCAATTGTCATAAAATACCACAAAAACGTTTTACAAAATCACTGCAAAGTATTGCGCAAATTAAAGCCGATTTAGACGCTATTTATACGCTTGTAAAAAAAGTAAACCCAAAAGTAAAGTTTTTATTTACGGTGAGTCCTGTCCGTCATTTAAGAAACGGTTTTACAGAAAATATGCTGAGTAAAGCCCACCTCATAGCAGCTGTACAAAAACACATCGAAGAAAACAAAGACAGCTTTTACATTCCTGCCTACGAAATTATGATGGACGATTTACGCGATTACCGTTTTTACGAGGCCGATATGATACATCCCAACAGCACAGCCGTTAATTATATTTGGAATTTTTTAAAAAACAGTTGGCTATCCGATAAGGTTTTTACAACTATGAAAACTATTGACGGTATTCAAAAAGATTTACAACACCGTCCTTTTAACACAAATACCGAAGGTTATAAAAAGTTTAAAAAAGCTTTAGACAGAAAAATAACCACTTTTTCAAAACAACATCCCAATATTAAATTTTAGCAACTATTTAAGTACAGCCTCTACATTTTGCCAAGGACCGCCGTTAATAACATCAAAACCTTGACGCTTTAAAAAAATGGTAGCATTACCACTTCTGACACCACTACGACAAACGGCAACCAAAGGTTTATTTAAGTTTTTTAATTCAAGAGAACGTGTGCCAATAGTATTAAGGGGTATGTTTATTGAATCTTTAACATGGCCTTCATTAAATTCTAAAGGCGTCCTTACATCAACCACCACAGCGCCATTTTCAAGATACTCTTTAATAACATCACTACTGTCTCCCGAGGGGGCAAACCAATTAAACAAACTCATTTTTTTAATTTTTTTAGTTTAATATTTTAAAGAGGCAAAAGTAAAAACTTTTAACAAAACAACACTATATAAAATATGTAAATCGCCGTATTGATATACAATAGCTTATAATATACTTTTGAACTCAACTAAATTTTTAAAATAGTATTTATAACAGTAAAATCAATAAAAATGAAAAAAAGTTATTTCGGTAGTTAATATTTTATGCTTTTTAACAATAAGCATCAATGTATCGGTACAATCATCCGGCATTAAAAAATTTGTTTACGGAAGACTGGGTGACTCTAAATACATCAGAAAATGGCAGATAAAGAAAGGCTATGGCCAATAGCATAGGCGCCGAAGACAATTCTTTTTTAGCCAATGCTGTTATAGAAAAAATTTCTTTTTTTAAAGATTTAAAATTCAAGTTTAAGGCATCAAATGGTGCCGAGTTAATTGGCAAGTTAGAAGAAAACCACAACGTAGATATCATTTTAATGGATATTCAAATACCTGTGATGGATGCTATAAAAGCGGGAGCCAGTGGTTATCTTTTAAAAAAAAATAGCTCCATACCTGTATCATTGAGGTGTTAAATGGAGGCGCTCCTATGAGTCCGAATATTGCTTTAAAAACACTTAAATTATTGAGAAATCCTGTAAAAATACCTTCTGAAAATAAGGAAGATAACATTGTTTTATCAAAACGTGAAACCAAAATTTTAGAACAGTTAAGCAAAGGGTTAAATTATAATTTAATTGCCGATAACCTTTTTATTTCGACAGGTACAGTACGCAAACACATTGAAAATATCTACAAAAAATTACAAGTTCACAATAAACTAGGGGCTGTTATTAAAGCCAAACGTCATAATATTATATAAAAAAAAGACTGCTAAAAAGCAGTCCTTTTTTATTATATGAAAATACGTTCCATTTATTTTTTAGAATGATTATTTAAATAATCTATAGTTAAATTAACCATGGCTTTAACACCTGTTTTCATACCGCTTTCGTCAATATAAAAATCAGGGGTATGGTGTGGTGGCGCATCTTGCGGTTTTACATCAAGTGGCGTTCCTCCCACAAAAAAGTAGAATCCGGGCACTTCTTTTTGAAAAAACGAAAAATCTTCGGCACCTGTAATGGCATTTATTAAAATCACATGATCTTTACCGGCAGCCTTGTACAACGACGGTAACATTTCTTTTGTCAACTTGACGTCATTAAATGTAATAGCCGTACCGTCTGCAATAGTAATATCAGCCGTAGCGCCAAAACTTTCGGCAATGGCTACAACGCGTTTTTTCATTGTTTCGTTTAATTTCTTTTGCATGTCATAATCCAAAGTTCTAATGGTACCAATCATTGTCACCTCTTCGGGGATAATATTATTACGAATACCCCCATTTATCATACCAACACTAATAACAGCGGCTTCGTTTGTTAAATCGGTTTCGCGACTCACAATAATTTGAAGCGCATTAATTATTTGAGCACTGATAACTATTGGGTCTATGCCACTCCAAGGCCTTGAGCCGTGCGTTTGCTTGCCATGGACGTGAATTTCAAAACGCTGTGCTGCCGCCATAGCTCCTCCCGGTTTATAGGTTATTGTGCCTACAGGTGTTCCCGAGCTTATGTGCAATCCAAAAATAGCATCTACATCGGGATTTTTAAGGACACCTTCTTTTACCATAAGTTTAGCACCGCCTTCTTCACCTACCGGCGCACCCTCTTCGGCCGGTTGGAATATAAATTTAACTGTTCCTTTTAAATCTTTTCTGATTTTTGACAATACTGTAGCTGTTCCCATAAGCATAGCCGTATGGGTATCGTGACCACAAGCATGCATCACACCTGTTTTTATACCATTATAGGTACTTGTCATTTTTGAGGCAAAAGGCAATTTAACACGTTCTGTTACGGGTAAGGCATCAATATCGGCACGTAAGGCCACTACAGGACCCGGTTTGCCGCCTTTTAAAACACCCACAACGCCGGTATGTGCCACGCCTGTTTGGACTTCGATACCCAAACTTTTTAAATATTGGGCTATAATTTTAGCCGTCCTAAACTCTCGGTTAGAAAGCTCAGGGTGCTCGTGAAAATCGCGACGCCACTCTATAACTTTGGGTTCTACGTCGTCAATTAGTTTTAAAACTTTTTTGCTTTGGGATGTAGCCATGCTACTTACCAAAACAAGTACTAAGATTAATAATTTTTTCATGTTAAAGGGATTGTTGTTTACGGTTTTAAAAGTAGTACTTTTTTCCTGTTTTCCTCATTTTAACACCCAAAATCAAAAAGACTAGACAGATACTTTTG
>CAZMBM010000034.1:0-18677 GCA_964564475.1 uncultured Flavobacteriaceae bacterium
TAGGTATAGCCTAAATTAGGATAGATTATTGCTTTTTGAGGGTTGACTATTTAATGTCTATTTTAACTTAGAATAGGTATTGTGTCTTAAAATAAAATAATGCCAAACAATACTTATTATTTTAAAATAACGTGTGGTTTTCCCAATACTTTGTTTGCGTTTCTCAAGCATTTTTTTGAGATGCGCATAAAAACTAAAATGTGCCTTTATTATGGCCCAAGTATGGATGGGGCGTAATTCTAAAACAAATTTAATTCCGGCGATGGCATCTAAAATTAACCGTGTTAAAATAACAGGAAGTAAATAACGCTTAGGAACATTTTTAGCGATTGAAAACAAACTGTTTCTGAAATTTAAAAAGGTTTTGGTAGGGTTGGCCTCCTTTAAAGTAGCACCGCCTACGTGATAAACGGTCGAACGGCCCACATAGCTGACTGAGTATCCCAAATTATGCATCCGCCAACACAAATCAATTTCTTCTTGATGCGCAAAATAATCTTCATCAAACCCTCCTAATTGATGGTATAAAACACTTCTAATACACAAGCAAGCCCCCGATGCCCAAAAAATAGGATAATTGTCATCGTATTGATGTTTGTCCTGCTCTAAATGCATAAAAATACGTCCTTTACAATACGGATAGCCTAAGAAATCTATAAAACCACCTGCAGCTCCGGCATATTCAAAAGTGTTACGCTTCTTATAGTCTAATAATTTAGGTTGAATAATAGCGGTATTCGGATTGGTATTAAAATATTTTATTATGGGCTTTAACCAATCTTTGCTAACTTCTACATCAGAATTTAAAAGCACATAAATATCTGATTTAATACTTTTTAATGCCGTATTATACCCTTTGGCGTAGCCCCCGTTTACACTGTTTTGTACAATATTAACCGTATGGCTATAGTGTTCCTTTAAAAAGTTAATAGAGCTGTCTGTAGAAGCATTATCGGCTACGTAAATTGAAGCTTCGGGACTGTAACTCACAATACTTGGCAAAAATTCTTCAAGCAGGTGTTTGCCATTCCAATTTAAAATTACTACAGCTACGGTCATTCTAAAGACTATTTTTTTTAGCAGTGCAAACTTAGCATTTATTCGGGCAATTAAATATTAATTCGGTCTTAATATTTTGGAATGTCCCTTAAAAACACAAAACAGTTATTTTGTATGTCTAATTGCGCAAAATAATGCTGTAAACCATTGCTTAACATGAGGTACTTTGCATTAATTTTAAGGTTGTATCGTGCTATTTGGTCAAATGTTTTCTGTGTTATTTTTACTGAAGGCGCTTTACATTCAACAATAACATGAGGGGCACCGGTATTTGAAAACACAATGACATCAGTACGCTTTTTGAGTTTATTTATTATAAGTTGCTTTTCTACACTTATAAGCGACTTGGGATATCCTTTTTCATTTATCAAAAAATTCACTACATGCTGTCTTACCCACTCTTCGGGTGTTAAAACAATATATTTTTTGCGGATAACATCAAAAATATACGTTTTATTTTCGCTACTTTTGAGCTTGTAATTGTATGGCGGAAGCTTAAGTGTTATCACGCCTTAAAAATACAAATATAAAATAAGATTCAGACCTTAAGATTTTATGCAAAATATAAAACAGATTGCCGATGCCGTTAAGCGTAAAGATTTAAAGCCTATTTATTTTTTGATGGGCGAAGAACCTTATTATATCGACAAAATAGCCGATTTAATTGCCAATTCGGTTTTAAACGAAGAAGAAAAAGGGTTTAATCAGATGATTTTGTACGGTGGCGAAGTGAGTATTGACACTATTATTTCTAATGCCAAGCGCTTCCCCATGATGGCTGAATATCAGGTTATAATTGTGCGTGAAGCACAGCATTTGAGTCGTACGGTAGAAAATCTTGTCACTTATGTAGAAAATATGCAACCCACTACTATTTTGGTGGTATGTTATAAATACAAAACACTAGATAAACGTAAAAAATTAGCCAAACTCATTGCTAAAAAAGGCCTCCTTTTTGAGAGTAAAAAATTGTATGACAACCAAGTACCCGATTGGATTCGGCGGGTATTAGCAGGGAAAAACTACAAAATAGAAGACAAAGCTACCCTTATGCTTGCTGAATTTTTAGGGACAAATTTAAGTAAGATAAGTAATGAACTCGGTAAACTTATGGTGCTATTACCCAAAGGGAGTACTATCACGGCTCTCGACATTGAGAGAAATATAGGCATAAGTAAAGACTACAATATTTTTGAATTGCGCAATGCCATAGGTGTACGCGATATCGTAAAAGCCAATAAAATAATCACGTATTTTGCACAAAATCCTAAAACCAACCCTTTGGTTGTTATCATTTCACTGCTGTTTAGTTATTTTACGCAATTGTTACAGTATCACGCTTTAACAGATAAGAGTCCCAATAGTGTGGCTAGGGCACTTAAAGTTTCACCTTATTATGCAAAAGACTACAGTGTAGCGGCTCGGAATTATCCAATGAAAAAAGTAGCCCAAATTATTTCGTATTTAAATGACGCCGATGTCAAAAGTAAAGGAGTTGGTGCCAGACAATTACCCTCCGGCGATATTTTAAAAGAGTTGTTGTTTAAGATTTTACATTAAAACCTTTTTTTAAAGCCCCGGCAAGTTTCCCGCCTAAAGGCGGGCAAGTTGAAAACTGATAAGGCTAAAAGAGGCTTCACTTAAAGAAAAGCCCTGTATTTTTATTATTGATACGATGACTCAAAGTCATCGTATCAATCTAATATTAAACGAAAAATCTAAACATAATGCCGTTCTCCAAAAATACTGCTGCCAATACGTACCATATTGCTACCGCATTTTATGGCTAGTTGATAATCGCCACTCATACCCATAGATAAAGTTTTGAGTTTTGAGTTTTGCCCTTCGACTGAGCCTGTCTTGAGCGAAGCCGAAAGGCTCAGGGTGACATCCTTGAGTTTTTTAAAAAAAGTGCTTAAGCTTTTAAATTCAGCTTCTACTTGTTTTAAATCGGCTGTAAAACTGGCCATACCCATTAGGCCGACAATAGCGATATTTTTTAATTCTTTTAATTCATTTGAGCCTAAGATGACTTCAATTTCTTGGAAGGATAAACCGAATTTAGTGTCTTCTTGCGCTATCTTGGCTTGTAGCAAACAATTAATGACGCGCTTGTGTTTTAGAGCTTGTTTGTTTATTTCTTTCAACGTTTTAAGACTGTCAACACCGTGGACTAAATCGACAAAGTGTGCCATATATTTAACCTTATTCCGTTGTAAATGACCAATCATATGCCATTTTATATCTTTGGGAAGAACCTCATATTTTTGAACCATTTCTTGTATCTTATTTTCACCAAATACCCGTTGGCCGGCATTATAAGCCTCAAGAATATCCGACTCGGGTTTGGTTTTAGAAACAGCTACAAGGGTGACGCCTGTTGGCAAGGCTTCTTTTATAGCTTTTAATTTTGCGGCGATATCGAGGATTTTCATAATTTCATTTTAATGGTACAGAGATATTTCACTTCGTTCAATATGACATTGCAATAAAGTTTGAGACAATTTAAAATTCATAAATAGTCAAACCACTGCGTAATTTAGGCTCAATATACGTACTTTTTGGCGGCATGGTTAAATGGCTGTCTGCTATTGATTTTAATTGGGTTACAGAAGCCGGATACATACCAAATCCCACTACATATTTACCACTGTCAACTTCGTCTTTTAACTGGGTCTCACTCAGAATAGCCGGCAAATAATTTATCTTTGTACTGTTACTCAAATCGTTTATTCCTAAAATAGGTTTTAATACGGTAAGGTACAATAATTGCGCATCTAAATCGTCTAAGGCATTGTTTATGGTATATACCTGTTTATGTAGATACAGTGCATAATAAGCCCCATCTAAATACATGCTAAAATGATGTTTTTTAGAAGGTTTGTACAATACATTGCCACGCTTTTCTATTCTAAAATGTTTGGCTAATTTTTCTAAAAATTGTTCTTTATTCAAGCCATTTAAGGTTTTAATAAAACGGTTAAAAGCCGATATTTTAAGACTCGATTCGGCAATTAAATAACTCATAAAAAAATTATAATCTTCGCTACCGGTATGATGTGGGTTTTGTTCTTTTTTAGAATTTGCTAAATAATGAGACGATGCACAACGGTGGTGACCGTCGGCAATATAGAGCGCCTTTAGATTTTTAAAAGCCGATGTAACCATTTCAATATCAGAATGACAGTCAATCACCCAAAATTTATGCAAACGTTTTTTATTTGTGCTGAATTCGTATTCAGCTCTTTTTAATTGATATTTTTTATACAAGGCGGTTAATTCGGGGTTGTCGGGATAGGTGAGAAGTACCGGTTCGGCATTAAACCCGGTAACTTCTAAATATTTTCCAAACAAAGCTTCGCGTTTGTGTAAGGTGGCTTCGTGTTTTTTTATAAGACCGTTTTCATAATCTTCAATACTCGACGTAGCAATAATCCCCCAAAAAATATCATTTTCAAATCGCTTTTGATGCAGGTAATAAACGGGTTTGTCTTCTTGGATAAAAAATTTATTTTCCTTGAATTCTAAATATCTATTGTGAACCAACTTAAATCGTTCTTCGCCTTTTAAAGAAAGATGATATTTGTAACCGGGTCTTAAAATATGTAAAAACGATAGAGGATTGTATTTTAAAATGGCTTCCAATTCTTCATCGCTGTACAACTCATAAGAACGCGTTGTAACCAATGCAGCTTTATCGCGTGTGGGGCGAACGGCTTTAAAAGGACGAACTGTTGCCATAGGATTACTTTTAAACAAATGACGCTCGTGTCAGCTTGTTGTTATTTTAATAATTCAATAATTTGATGGGCCAACTCTAAACCTATGCGGTCTTGTGCTTCAACGGTAGCCGCACCAATATGTGGTGTTAGAGAGACATTTTCATTCATCAAAAGCTTTACAGCCGGCGTGGGTTCATTTTCAAAAGTATCTATAGCCGCATACGCCACTTTACCTTTTTCTAGCGCTTCTATCAAAGCCACCTCGTCAATAACACCACCACGAGCCGCATTTACAAGGCCCACACCATCCTTCATTATGTCGAATTCGGCTGTTGAAATGAGATACTCTTTTTGTGCCGGTACATGAAAGCTGAAGAAATCGGCTTCTTTTAATACCGCTTCTTTAGATTGCATAAGGATATCAAATCCTACTTTTTGGCCATCAAAAAAATCTAAATCAATATGAACTTTATCTAAATAAGGATCAAAAGCAATAACTTTCATTCCCACGCCTAAAGCTACTTTAGCTGTTTCTTGACCAATGCGACCAAAACCAAATATACCAATTGTCTTGCCTTTTAGTTCACGTCCTTTGGCATACGCCTTTTTTAATATTTTAAATTTAGAATCACCTTCTAAAGGCATACTTCTATTGGCATCGTGTAAAAAACGAACCATTCCGAATAGGTGTGCAAAAACCAGTTCGGCCACAGAGTGTGATGAAGCGGCCGGTGTATTGATGACATGAATGCCTTTAGATTTAGCATAATCTACATCAATATTATCCATACCAACACCACCACGACCAATTATTTTTAAAGAGGTGGCATCTATTAAATCTTTGCGAACTTTGGTAGCACTGCGTACCAAAAGAACATCAATCTTATGGGTGTTGATAAAATTTTCGAGCTGCTCTTGCGCAACTGTGGTTGTTAAAACCTCAAATCCGGCGGCTTCTAAAGTTTTTATGCCCGAAGGAGCCAAACCATCATTTGCTAATACTTTCATATTAATTTTAGTTAATAAAGGTTAATTAATTTTTTTCATAACATTAACAAGTACTTCGACACTTTCTAAGGGAAGCGCATTGTACAAACTGGCACGATAACCGCCTACAGAACGGTGTCCTTTTAAACCGTTAATGCCCGCGTTTTTGCAAAGACTGTCAAATTGTTCTTTTTTACTTTCGTCTGTAAGAACAAAAGTAACATTCATATGAGAGCGGTCTGCTTTGTTGGCAGTCCCGTTAAAATTAGGATTGTTGTCAATTTCACTGTAAAGTAAATCGGCTTTAGCCCGATTTATTTTTTCGATAGCCGAAATACCCCCTAAATCTTTAAGCCATTGTAAAGTTAGCATAGAGACATAAACGGGAAAAACAGGCGGCGTATTAAACATGCTGTCTTTAGAAATGTGTACTTGATAATTGAGCATTGACGGTATTTGACGTCCTGTTTTACCCAAAATACTTTCTTTAACAACGACTAAGGTAGTACCCGCAGGGCCCATATTTTTTTGAGCACCGGCATAGATTAAATCGAATTTAGAAAAATCTAATTGACGTGAAAAAATATCAGAACTCATATCGCAAACCATTAATGTATCTACTTTGGGGAACTCTTTTATCTGTGTACCGTGAATAGTATTATTACTGGTGCAATGAAAGTAAGCCGCATCGGCAGGAATGTTATAAGTTTTTGGGATATAAGTATAGCCTTTATCTTTTGACGAAGCAACGACATCTACAGCACCCAATATTTTAGCCTCTTTAATAGCCTTGGCACTCCACGCACCTGTATCAAGATAAGCGGCCTTTCCGTTGGCCGGCATAAGGTTATACGCCGTCATTAAAAATTCTAAACTGGCACCACCTTGTAAAAATAAAGCACTATATCCTTTATCCTCTAAGCCCAGAAGTTCTAGTGCTAATTGACGTGCCCTTTCCATAACAGCTACAAAATCGGCACTGCGATGCGAAATTTCGATTAATGAGAGGTTTAAATCATTAAAATTAAGAACCGCTTCAGAAGCTTTTTTGAGCACCTCTTGTGGTAGAATACAAGGGCCAGCGCTAAAATTATGCATTTTCATTATATGTGATTTTTTACGTCACAAATTTGTACAATTTATTGCAAATAAACCTTATAAGCACGTAACTATTTTAAAATTATTTTGGGTCTAAAATAACGCAGGGAATTATCATTTCTTCGAGAGAGATACCACCGTGCTGAAAAGTGTTTTTATAATATTTTACAAAGTGATTGTAACTATTGGGATAGGCGAAAAAATAATCTTCTTTGGCAAATATAAATGAACTACTCATATGTAAACTAGGTAGATAAATATCTTTAGGGTTGGCTACGGCATAAACATCCTTTGAATTATAAGTCAGGCTTCTTCCTGTTTTATAACGCAGATTGGCACTTATCTGTTTATCGCCAATTACCTTAGATGGGTTTTTGACATTAATGGTTCCGTGATCTGTTGTTATAATGAGTTTGTATTTAGCCTGTTGGGCTTTTTGAATGAGCTCTAACAAAGTTGAGTTTTTAAACCAACTAAGACTGAGTGATCTATAGGCTTTATCATCGGCGGCGAGTTCTTTAATCATATCCATTTCTGTACGGGCGTGCGAAAGCATATCTACAAAATTATACACAACTGCTGTTAGCTTGTTATTTTTGGTATTTGCAAAATTAGCCACCAATTCTTTGCCTTTATTGAGACTACTAATTTTGTGATACCCAAACTGTATTTGCATACCAAGGCGTTTTAGTTGGGCTTCGAGAAACTGTTTTTCAAATAAATTTTTACCGCCGTCATCGGTGTCATTTTTCCAATAATTGGGATGTCTTTTTTCCATTTCAAGTGGCATAAGTCCCGAGAATAAAGCGTTGCGTGCATATTGTGTTGCTGTAGGCAATATGCTACAGTAAGCTATTTCATTTTCAATTCGGTAATAATTCCGAATCAAAGGTTCAAAAAGACGCCATTGATCGTAGCGCAAATTATCTATAACTATCAGTAAGGTATTCTCATTGTTTTTAATATGAGGTACTACATGTTTTTTAAATAAGTTTGGGGTTAATAAAGGCGCCTCGCTATTATGAAACCAATCGGCATAGTTTTTAGTGATAAATTTAAAAAACTGGGCATTGGCTTCGTGTTTTTGGCTTTCTAATATTTCGGTCAAGCCGGAATCTTCTATAGATTCAAGTTCAAGCTCCCAACGGATTAATTTTTGGTAGAGTTTATTCCAGTCTTCAAACGAATTGACTGTGGCCAATTCCATACTGATGGCTCTGAACTCCATTTGGTAATTAGAGGTTGTTTTTTCGGTTATGAGACGTGAATGTTCTAGAGTTTTTTTTAAGCTCAGTAAAATCTGGTTTGGGTTGACAGGCTTTATCAGGTAATCGGCTATCTTAGAGCCAATAGCTTCGTCCATAATATATTCTTCCTCACTTTTAGTTATCATAATAACAGGCAGATTGGGCTTGATGTTTTTTAATTGCGACAATGTTTCCAAGCCACTTATACCCGGCATATTTTCATCTAAAAGAACGATGTCAAACCACGTATTTTCAATTAACTCGAGAGCTTCATAACCACTGCTACACGGTGTTAGGTCATAATTTTTACTTTCTAGAAAAATTATATGAGGTTTTAGAATATCTATTTCATCATCTACCCAAAGAATCCTTAGCTTTTGCATAAAATTAGTTATATGAATTGTGTATTTTTGTAATTATTATAAACTTAAAAGTTTGAACAAACTTAAGATTTTAAACGACCCAATTTACGGTTTTATTTCAATTCCTAATGAATTAATTTTTGATATCATTGAGCATCCTTATTTTCAACGATTGAGGCGTGTGTCACAAATGGGGTTGTCGTATTTGGTTTATCCGGGTGCCCATCATACACGATTTCACCATGCTTTGGGTTGTATGCATTTGATGCAAAAAGCTATCCGTGTCTTAAAATTTAAAGGAGTCATCATAAGTCGTGACGAATCTGAGGCCCTGCTCATAGCAATTTTATTACACGATATTGGTCACGGAGCCTTTTCACATGCGCTCGAAAACAGTATCGTCGATAACATAACACACGAAGACATATCACTGTATTTTATGCAAGCTTTAAATGCCGAATTTAAGGGTAAATTAGATTTGGCTATCGAAATTTTTAAAGGAAATTACCCGCGTCATTTTTTTAAACAACTCATTACCAGTCAGCTTGATATTGACCGCATGGATTATTTAAAGCGCGATAGCTTTTACACAGGCGTATCAGAAGGGAATATAAACTCTGAACGTATAATTACCATGTTTAATGTTGTTGAAAATGACTTGGTAATAGAGGGTAAAGGTTTGTATTCTATCGAAAAATTCTTGACAGCACGGCGCTTGATGTATTGGCAAGTGTATCTTCATAAGACAGGTGTTGTGGCCGAACAATTACTTGTAAAAGTTTTAAAGCGGGCAAAGTATTTAAGCCTGAACGGCACGGTACTTCCTGCCAGTTCTTCTTTTTCGTATTTCTTAGAAGACTTTATCTCTCGTGAAAATTGGAGTAGGGATTCACTAAACGCCTTTGCTAATTTAGATGACTATGACGTTCTCACAGCTATAAAGCAATGGCAAAATAACGATGATTTTATTTTAGCATCACTCAGCAAGTCAATTATAAACAGGAATTTACCGCGTGTTATCATCAGTAAAACTCCGCCTAAAAAAGAGCTCATCAAAAGCCTTTCCAAAAAAGTATTACACAAATATCCTATAACAGAAAAAGATGTAAGGTATTTTGTACATACAGGTAAAATTATGAATTTGGCCTACGACAAAAATAAAAATCCTATTAAAATTATTTTAAAAAACGGAGAGGTAACAAGTTTTTTAAAAGCATCCGATTTTAACCGTTCAGAGACCTTAACCAAACCTATTGTGAAATATTTTATGTTCCACCCTAAAGAACTTTAGAAACCCCATTCAATTTTATTTTTTATACTTTTGCACCGATGAAATTTACAGCTGCCCAGATATCAGATTTATTAGAAGGAGAAATAGAGGGTGACCCGGCTATTGAGGTTTTCAAACTTTCTAAAATTGAAGAAGGGGGTATAGGATCGCTAACCTTCTTATCTAATCCTAAGTACACGCCCTATTTGTACGAAACAAATGCCTCTATAACTATTGTAAATAAATCATTTGTACCTGAAAGGAATATTAAAACAACACTTATAAAAGTTGAGGATTCTTATAAAGCCTTTTCAAAGCTATTAGCCTTTTATAATGAAGTGAAATTAAATAAAGAAGGGATTGAAAAACAAAGCTTTATAAGTGATACAGCGGTGCTTGGCAAAAATATTTATGTCGGACAATTTTCTTATATAGGCGCCTATGTTAAAATAGGTAAAAACGTTAAAATTTATCCAAATGTCTTTATTGGCGACAATACGGTTATAGGCGATAATACCCTTCTTTTTTCAGGGGCTAAAGTTTACTCAGAAAGTATTATTGGCAAAAACTGTACTATTCACTCAGGTGCTATAATTGGTTCTGACGGATTTGGCTTTGCACCGAATAAAGATGGTGGAAGCTATGCTAAAATTCCACAAATAGGCAATGTCATTATAGACGACAATGTTGATATTGGAGCTAACACAACTATAGACCGTGCCACTTTAGGTGCCACTATAATAAGACAAGGTGTGAAATTAGACAATCAAATACAAATTGCACACAACGTTGAAATAGATGAAAATACAGTTATTGCCGCACAAACAGGTATTGCCGGATCGACAAAAATTGGTAAAAATTGTCAGATTGGTGGTCAAGTGGGTATCGCCGGTCATTTAATATTAGGTGATTTTGTCAAAATTCAGGCACAATCGGGGATAGGCAGAAATCTTAAAGATTATGAGGTTGTGCAAGGAAGTCCCGCTTTACCGTATTCAGATTACAACAAAGCCTATGTCCATTTTAAAAACTTAACCAAGCTAGCCGATAAAATAGATATTTTAGAAAAAGAATTAAAAAGTTTAAAAAAGACTTAATGAAAACAAGTACTATTAAACAAAAAACAATAAAAAAGGAAGTATCATTGTCGGGTGTTGGTTTACATACGGGCAAAGAAGTTACCCTAACTTTTAAACCGGCTCCTGAAAATCATGGCTATGCCTTTGTAAGAGTCGATTTGGCCGGACATCCCACCGTTGAGGCCAGAGCAGAATACGTCGTAGATACACAACGCGGTACAAACCTCGAAAAAAACGGCGTTAATATTAATACTTCAGAGCATGTTTTAGCCGCTATTGTCGGTAAAGGCATCAACAATATTATTATAGAATTAAATAGCGCTGAACCACCCATAATGGACGGCTCTTCAAAGTTTTTTATAGAGGCTTTAGACAAAGCAGAAGTGATAGAACAAGACGCCTTTGTTGATGAGTACATCGTTAAAGAGATTATTTCGTATAAAGATGCCGAAACCGGTAGCGAAATAATTGTAGTGCCTTCGGATAAATATGAAGTGACGACTATGGTTGACTTCGGTACCAAAATTTTAGGAACTCAAAATGCCACATTAAATAAAGTATCCGACTTTAAAAAAGAGATAGCAGGGGCACGTACATTTAGTTTTTTGCACGAAATAGAAATGCTACTCGATAATAATTTAATTAAAGGCGGCGATTTAAACAATGCGATAGTTTATGTAGATAAAGAATTGTCTGAAGAAACTATGGCGAAATTGCGCCATGCCTTTAAAAAAGATTCGGTCAAAGTTAAACCTAATGGGATTCTAGATAATTTAACTCTGCATTGGCCCAATGAAGCGGCACGTCATAAACTACTCGATGTTTTAGGCGACTTGGCTTTGGTTGGTGTACAGATAAGAGGAAAAGTAATAGCCAACAAGCCCGGACATTCTGTAAATACACGATTTGCCAAAAAATTAGCTAAAATTATAAAACTTGAAAAACGCAATAAAGTACCAAATTGTAATTTGTCGGAAACACCATTAATGGATATCCATCAAATTATGAAAATATTACCTCACAGACCACCTTTCTTACTTATCGACAGGATTTTAGAATTGTCTGAGACCCATGTTGTCGGTATGAAGAATGTAACTATGAATGAGTCTTTCTTTACAGGTCACTTTCCCGGATCACCGGTTATGCCGGGGGTGTTACAGGTAGAGGCTATGGCACAATGTGGCGGTGTATTGGTTTTGAGCACAGTACCGGATCCCGAAAATTACCTCACCTATTTTATGAAAATGGATAATGTAAAGTTCAAACGCAAGGTATTACCGGGTGACACTTTAATTTTTAGAGCCGAACTTATCTCACCCATAAGACGCGGTATTTGCCATATGCAAGCCTATGGTTATGCCAATAATAAATTGGTAGTAGAAGCCGAATTAATGGCACAAATTGCCCGAAAACAAAAAGAAGAATGAATCAACCTTTAGCATATATACACCCCGGTGCAAAAATCGCCACAAATGTTGTAGTAGAACCCTTTGCAACTATTAATAATAATGTAACTATTGGCTCAGGAACTTGGATAGGCTCAAACGTAACCATTATGGAAGGTGCCCGAATAGGTAAAAATTGTCGCATTTTTCCGGGAGCCGTTATTTCGGCCATTCCGCAAGATTTAAAGTTTGAGGATGAAGATTCTATCGTTACAATAGGCAATAACACAACCATAAGAGAATGTGTTACCATTAATCGTGGCACCAAGGCTTATGGTAGAACAGAGATAGGAAAAAACTGCCTTATAATGGCCACATCGCATATTGCTCATGATTGTATTTTACAAGATAATGTTATAATTGTAAATGGCGTATTACTAGCAGGTCATGTTAAAGTTGGCAAACATGCCATAATTGGCGGCCTGGCTGGGATACATCAGTTCATTCATATAGGGGCTCATGCTATGGTTTCGGGAGGCTCTTTGGTGCGTAAAGACGTACCGCCTTACACAAAAGCAGCAAAAGAACCTTTATCATATGTAGGTATTAACTCCATCGGTTTAAGACGTAGGGGGTATGACGCCTCTAAAATTAGAGAAATCCAAAATATTTACCGCATACTCTATCAAAAAAATTACAACAATACACAGGCTGTTGGCATTATAGAGGCCGAAATGGAAGCCACACCCGAACGCGATGAAATTATAGAGTTTATTCGCAATTCACAACGTGGTATTATGAAAGGATATACTAACAAACAATAAAATTAAAAAACAATTATGGCAAGCACATCAGATATAAGAAAAGGCCTCTGTATTAAGTACAACAGCGATATTTTTAAAATTGTCGAGTTTTTACACGTCAAACCGGGTAAAGGACCGGCTTTTGTAAGAACGAAATTAAAAAGCTTAACAACAGGTCGTGTATTAGACAATACTTTCCCTTCGGGGCGAAAATTAGATGAGGTTCGTGTTGAAACGCATAAATTTCAATTTTTGTACGCCGATGGCGATACCTTTAACTTTATGAATACAGATGACTACAACCAAATTGCTCTCCAAAAAAAAGTTCTTGACGCTCCCGATTTGTTAAGAGAAGGCGAAATAGTAACCATTATTTTTAACGCCGATGATGAGATGCCCTTATCTGTTGATATGCCCTCAAGTGTTATTTTAGAAGTTACCCATACTGAACCCGGTGTTAAAGGCAATACCGCTACCAATGCCACCAAACCCGCAACTGTAGAAACAGGTGCCGTTATAAATGTCCCCCTTTTTATAAACGAAGGTGATAAAATTAAGGTCGATACCGAAAAAGGGGCTTATTTAGAGCGCGTTAAACAGTAGCCATACCACATCTTTATGCAATTCAAATCTGTTCAAAATCTTCATACCATAGCTCATTTAATAGGCTGTAAATTTGTTGGTAATCCCGATTTTAAGATAACAGGAATCAATGAAATTCATGTTGTAGAAAAGGGAGATATTGTATTTGTTGACCATCCAAAATATTACGATAAAGCTTTAAACTCAAAGGCTAGCATTATTTTAATCAACAAAGAAGTTGATTGCCCTAAAGATAAAGCCCTCCTCATTTCTGAGGATCCTTTTCGTGATTTTAATAAAATTACCCAACATTTTAACCCTTTTAACAAAGCTGAGAGAGCCCTATCTAAAACAGCTAAAATAGGAGCGGGTAGCATTATTCAGCCAAATGTTTTTATTGGCAATGACGTCATCGTTGGTAAAAATTGTGTCATACACCCAAACGTGTGTCTTTACGATGGGGTAAGTCTTGGCGATAATGTCACAATTCATGCGGGAAGTGTTTTGGGTGCCGATGCTTTTTATTACAAAAACAGAGAAGAAACAGGCTACGACAAACTTAAAAGTTGTGGCAGTGTTAAAATAGAAGACAATGTTGATATTGGGGCTTTGTGTACTATTGACCGTGGCGTGTCGGGTATTACCACAATAAAAGAAGGAACTAAACTAGACAATCAAGTACACGTAGGTCACGATACAGTGATTGGTAAGCGTTGTTTAATAGCTTCACAAACGGGCATAGCCGGCTGTGTTATTATTGAAGATGAAGTTACTATATGGGGACAGGTAGGTACAAATAGTGGTATTACCATTGGCAAAGCCGCTGTAATTCTAGGTCAAACCGGCGTCACCAAGTCGGTTAAAGGCGGTAAAACATATTTTGGCACACCCATAGGTGAATCACGTGATAAATTAAAAGAATTGGCAGGTTTAAGAAGGCTTTTAAAAGATGAAAAATAAATGCTAATTAATAGCCTATTTATTTCAAAAATCGTTTTCAAAAACCTAATTTTGTGCCTTAATAAAAATTAAAAACTCATGAGCGTTTTAGTCAATAAAGATTCAAAAATAATTGTACAAGGATTTACAGGTGGTGAGGGGACTTTTCACGCCTCGCAAATGATAGAATACGGCACAAATGTAGTAGGAGGTGTGACACCCGGTAAAGGAGGACAGTTGCATTTAGACAAACCTGTTTTTAATACTGTGTCTGATGCGGTTAAATCAACTGAAGCCGATACGTCTATAATTTTTGTCCCACCGGCTTTTGCAGCCGATGCAATTATGGAAGCGGCTGATGCCGGAATAAAAGTTATTATTTGTATTACAGAAGGTATTCCAACGGCCGATATGGTTAAAGTGAAAGATTATATCGCCGGGAAAAATTGTCGTTTGGTAGGCCCTAACTGTCCGGGCGTTATCACCCCTAACGAGGCGAAAGTCGGTATTATGCCGGGCTTTGTCTTTAAAAAAGGCAGTGTAGGTATTGTTTCTAAATCGGGAACCTTAACTTACGAAGCCGCCGACCAAGTTGTAAAACAAGGTTTAGGTATTACAACAGCCATTGGTATTGGAGGTGATCCAATTATTGGCACAACAACTAAAGAAGCTGTAGAATTGTTTATGAATGATCCTGAAACTAAAGCCATTGTTATGATTGGCGAAATTGGTGGTCAATTAGAGGCTGAGGCAGCCAAATGGATTAAAGCCGGCGGCAATAAAAAACCGGTCATCGGATTTATAGCCGGACAAACAGCACCTAAAGGACGTACAATGGGTCATGCGGGAGCTATTGTAGGAGGTAAGGATGATACAGCCGCGGCTAAAATGCAAATTCTTAAAGATAATGGGATTTATGTTGTGGATTCTCCTGCCGAAATAGGTAAAAAAGTAAAAGAAGTTTTGGGATAATCTTTTATAGATTTTCTTAATTTCTCACTATAAAAGTTGTCTAAAAAGAAATTTACACTCTTTTAGACAGCTTTTTTTTATATTTGACTAACTTTTAAACAAACAGATGAAACTAACCGAAAATAAATCAGTTTTAATAACAGGGGCTACCAGAGGTATTGGTAAAGGTATCGCTTTAGCTTTTGCTCAAAATGGGGCTAACGTAGCTTTTACCTATAGTGCTTCTGTAGAAGCCGCCACTAATTTAGAAAAAGAATTATTATCCCTCGGTGTAAAGGCCAAAGCCTACCAATCTAATGCGGCAAATTTTGAAGCGGCTCAAGCTTTAGTTGCAGATGTAATTGAAGAATTTGGCACTATAAACGTCCTTGTTAACAATGCGGGTATTACCAAAGACAATCTGCTTATGCGAATTTCTGAAGCCGATTTTGACAAAGTAATAGAGGTCAATCTCAAATCGGTTTTTAATCTTACTAAGGCTGTTATACGTCCTATGATGAAACAACGCGATGGTATTATTATCAATATGAGTTCGGTTGTTGGTGTTAAAGGCAATGCCGGGCAGACAAACTACGCCGCTTCTAAAGCAGGAATAATTGGTTTTACAAAATCGGTAGCTCTAGAATTGGGCTCACGAAATATTCGTTGCAATGCAGTTGCCCCCGGATTTATTGAAACAGAAATGACCGCTCAATTAGACGAGGCGACTGTCGAAGGATGGCGCAAAGCTATTCCGCTTAAGCGTGGAGGAACCCCACAAGATGTTGCCAATGTATGCCTCTTTTTGGCTTCAGACTTGGCTACTTATATCACAGGTCAGGTAATTAATGTTGACGGCGGCATGCTTACGTAACTGTAAAACTTAATAAATGTCTTTATACACAGTGCTTTACATATTCTTAGGATTAGGTTTGGCACTTGCTTTTTCTTACTACCAATATTTTTATAAAACCAAATATGAAGGGATTATATATAGATATCTGGCAGCACTTCGTGCCTTTACATTTTTTTTAATAGCATTATTGTTTATCAATCCTCAATTTAAAAGAAATAGCTATACCATAGAAAAACCAAGCTTAGTGCTTGCCATTGATAATTCACAATCAATCGCTTTTTTAGAAGCAGATAAACAAGTAGAATCTATTTTTAATGCACTTAAATCTGATAAGGAGTTGTCTGAAAAATTTGCCATTCAAACTTTTACATTTGGAAATAGGCTTAACCAGTCTGATTCACTCACATTTAAAGATAATCAGACTAAAATTGCCGAAGCCCTAAAAAAAGTGGGTGATTTATACAGCAAAAACACAAGCCTACTTATAATAACTGACGCTAACCAAACACAGGGAATAGATTATGCATTTACAAAGCTAAATTTTCCCGTAAATGCATTTATTGTTGGAGATACAAGTAAATTAATTGATATCAATATCAATAGAATTAACACAAATGAATATACCTATTTGGGAAATAATTTTCCTGTAGAAATTTTTATCAATTACGAGAATTTAAGTGCTACTAACAGAAACAGTACGCTTAAAATATTTAAGAGAGGTAAACTTATTTATACTAAAAAACTCAGTTTTAATTCTGATGAAAATAGTAAAACAGTCCGTTTAAATTTAAAGACAACAAAGACAGGTATTCACCAGTACAAGGCTGTAATAGACTCTGTTCAGGGGGAAAAAAACTTGAAAAATAATGTGATGTATTTTTCAACAACCACTTTAAATGAGAGTTCTAACATACTAATATACAGCGAAATTAGGCATCCTGATATTGGTGCCTTACGCCGCAGTATCGAAACAAATAAACAACGAAAAGTAAGTGTTAAAATAGGACGTCTTAATTTAAACAAACTTAATAAATACCAACTCGTACTCATTTATCAGCCCAATTCTAAAATGCAGAGCTTGTTTGATGAATTAAAAACCCTAAAGAAGCCTTATTTTATAATAACCGGGACCAAAACCGATTGGCAATTTTTAAATAAAGTACAACCTGTATTTAGAAAAAATTATATAAATCAGAACCAAGAGCGTTTTGCCGAACTCAACAAATCGTTTACGCCATTTGTGGTGAAAAATTTTAATTTTAGTGATTTTCCACCGCTTGACAGTAAATTTGGTTCTATTTCTTTTAAAATACCACACCAAACCTTACTCTATCAAAAAATAGGTGCTACAAGCACCCGACAACCCTTACTGGCTACTTTCAAAACTGCTAACAATAAAGGAGGCGTCCTTTTTGGGGAAAATATTTGGAAGTGGCGTATGACGCATTTTACAATTTACAACAGCTTTAAAGGCTTTGATAATTTTATAAATACTATTATACAGTATCTAACCGAAATGAAATCAGGAAATCAACTTAAGGTATCGTATAAGTCAGTTGTTTATGCCAATCAACCTGTAGCATTTTGGGCCAGTTATCTAGATGCCACTAAGGCATTCGACAGCCGCGCTAAATTAGAACTCACTATTTCAAAAGAGAATTCTGATTTAAAAAACACCTATCCTATGGCGCTTAAGTCAGAGAAATATTATTTAAGCCCTTCTAATTTAAGTGCAGGAAGTTACCGATTTACAGTTAAAGATACCAAAAGTGGTTTAAGCCAAAAAGGTACGTTTGTCGTGCTAAATTTTCCTATAGAACACCAATTTTACAATGCCAATTATAAAAAATTAGATTTGCTGACAAGCAAAAATAATGGCAAAATTTATATGCCTTCTGACTTTAGCACATTTAAATCAGATATTCTTTCAAATGAGCGTTTTAAAAGCATCCAAAAGAAAAGTGTAAAAACAATTCCGTTGTTATCTTTTAAATGGTTACTTTTATTGATTGTTGCATCGGCCGTGACCGAATGGTTTTTAAGAAAATATCACGGATTAATATAAACGTATTTTTAAACTAATTTTTAAACTTTTTTTTTATGAAGAATCCACCTAAATTTTTAATTCCGGCTTTTGTAGTACTCATCATTTTTTTAGTATTTTTAGCAAAATCTGCTGTAACTATTGACTATGGTGAAGCTGGTGTCTTGTTTAAGACATTTGGCGGCGGTGTTGACACAGAAAACACCCTTGACGAAGGTTTTCACCTTATTGCACCATGGAACAATGTAACTGTTTACAATGTAAAACAACAAGAATTATTTGAACGCAGTATG
>CAZMBM010000035.1:0-18409 GCA_964564475.1 uncultured Flavobacteriaceae bacterium
CTGATTTTGTTGTTGGACGAACACGGTTATCCGCCAGTAGAAAGAGATGAAGTTTATAAGGATATTTTTGAACAAGCAGCTAATTTTAAAAAGAATAGACAATAACGGAATGAAAGCCAACGCTAAAAGCCATACACATTTGCAATCGCTACAGCCAACGCTCAAGCCAAAATTGCAAAAGAGTATGTCTTGCCAACGCTCAAGTCCGTCACTAAAAAATAAAAGAGTAAAATTCCCCAACGCCAAAGAAAACTAATAATTGGCAGTAAAATACTTTGTTGCCAAAATATAGTTTCTTACATTTGCAAAACCAAATTGAAAGGAATATCAGCAAAGACAAATTACATATTGAAAAATTAAAAACTTACTTTAAAACCAAAAAGAGTTTCAAAACCAATGAAATTGCTGAGTTTTTCAAAATTTTCGAGCCAAATTTAAGTCAAACAACAACTAATTGGCGAATATTCTCACTTGTCAAAAAAGGAATACTTAAAAGAATTGGAAGAGGAAAGTTTACTCTTGGAATAACAAAACATTTTCTACCTGAAATTACTTCTGAACAAAAATCATTACAAAAAAAAATAAAAAAGGATTTCCCTTTTTTAGACCTATGTATTTGGAATACATCTTGTTTGAATGAATTTTCTATCCATCAAACTAACCAATATTTTCAAATCCTTGAAGTGGAAAAAGAAATAACTCAATCTATTTTCATCCATTTAAAAGAACAGAAAAAGAATGTTTTTTTAGAACCAACGAAAGAAGTGTTTGAAAGATATGTTACAGATAGTAAAAATGTGATAATTGTAAAAACATTAATCACTGAAGCCCCAACACTAAATATTGATAATATAAAGACTTCATCTTTAGAAAAGATATTAGTTGATATATTTTGTGATGAAATCATATTTTCTGCCTATCAAGGCAATGAAATGAAAACTATTTATAAAAATTCCTTTTCTAAATATGCTATCAATGAAAGTAAACTATTACGTTATGCCAATAGAAGAGGAAAAAAATCAGCATTAAAAAATTACTTAAAACTAATTAATGGCAAATAATGCTATTTATTGCCAAAACATAGAAAGTGATAAATCAAAAAGAAATAACCATTGATTGGATTAATAAGGTTTCTAAAGAAAACAAAAATGCCGATAAAATTCTTGTAGAGAAAGTTATCAGAGCATTACTGTTGTTAGAAGGTCTTATAAAACAAGAAATTACTTTTGTTTTTAAAGGTGGAACTGCTTTAATGTTACACTTTAATACAACAAAAAGACTTTCTATAGATATTGACATCATTTTAGCAAATGAAAATAATGATTTTGAAGATAAATTAAATGCTTTAGCAAAAGAACAAGGTTTTATAAGGAAAGAGTTGAACCACAGAAATACAAAGTCAAGAATAAAAAAAGAACATTACAAGTTTTACTATACGCCTACTCATAAATCAAACAAAGAAGAAGATTATATTTTACTCGATATATTGTTTGAAAAATCAAACTATCAAAACATAATTCAATTGCCAATACAATCTGCTTTTGTGCCAATAATTGATAATCCATTATTGGTAAACATTCCCTCTTTAGAAGATTTTTTAGGTGATAAGTTAACCGCATTTGCTCCAAACACTACCGGAATTCCATATCAAAAAAGTGGCAATAGTATGAGTATGGAAATCATAAAACAACTCTATGATATTGGTAATTTATTTGATAAGGTAAACGATATAAATATCATAAAAACTACTTTTTACAAATTTGCAAAAACGGAATTAACCTACCGAAATAATAAAGAATTAAACGAAAAAGATGTATTGGTAGATATTTACCAAACATCACTGTGTATTGCAAGTAGAGGAGCTGACGGAATTGGAAACTTTGAAGAATTACAGTTAGGAATACAAAGAATACGAGCGTATATATTTTCTGAAAGTTATCATATTGAAAAAGCAATTATTCAAGCTTCAAAAGTTGCGTACCTAATTACACTTATCGAAAATAATGTAACAATTATAGAAAGATACGGCAATCCATTACAAATGAAAGATTGGCAAATAAACGAGCCAATGAACAACAAACTAAACAAACTTAAGAAATCTAATCCTGAAGCATTTTTCTATTGGTTTAAGATTTACGAAATTAAAACAGCATAAATGGCAAAGAATAAATACGATAACTACAGTAAAGAACAACTCATTGCCAAATTAAAGCAATAGAGAAAAAACGATACGGATTGGTTTGGGAAGACAAGCCAGAAGATATTGCAGACCAATGCGAAAGGGAATTACCTGTATTGGTTGAAGATAAAAGCAAAGAAATAATTAGCGACCCTAAAAAGCCAACTCATTTTATTTTTGAAGGCGATAATTACCATACTTTATATACACTCAATTTTACACATAAAAAGAAAATTGATGTCATTTATATTGATCCACCATATAATACAGGAAAAGAAGAAGAATGGCGTTACAATGATAGGTTTGTAGATAAAAATGATAGATACAGCCATTCTAAATGGCTATCTTTTATGAATAAAAGATTAAGGTTAGCGAAAAACTTATTAAAAGATGATGGCTTAATCTTAATTTCAATTGATGATAACGAACTATCTCAACTAAAATTACTTTGTAATAAAATATTTGACGAAAATAATTTTGTTGGTCAATGGCATTGGTTTAAGTCTGCAACACCTCCTAACTTATCTAAAAAAATAAAGAAAAATATAGAGTTTGTAATTGGTTACGAAAAGAAAAAAAGCAGTAATAAATATAATGTACTTTCCTGAAATAGGTTGACTAAAAATTAAACCATTAATTATAATTTTGTATTGTTGAATAAATTCTAAAAAAATGGATAGCTCGATTCAGTTAAAAAATAATTTGATTTCTAGAATTCAAAACTCGAAAGACCTGAATTTTTTAAAAGCAATTAGTAAGTAAAGCCTAGTTTAGTTGTCAACAATGCTTATAAAAAGCCCTTGCAACTATGTTGCAAGGGCTTTTTTAAGAATGTATTTAACTATGGAAAAGTTTTAAACTTTTCCATAGTTTGAAAGTTTTTAAAACTGCTCTCTGCCAGAAAAATGAAAAGCACTTTCTATAGCAGCATTGTCATCACTGTCAGAACCGTGAACGGCATTTTCGCTAATAGAATCGGCAAATAATTTGCGGATAGTGCCTTCGGCGGCGTCTTCTGGGTTTGTAGCACCAATTAGGGTTCTAAAATCGTCAACAGCATTGTCTTTTTCTAAAATGGCCGCTACAATGGGGCCACGTGTCATATACGTAACCAACTCGCCAAAAAATGGGCGCTCTTTATGAATGTCGTAAAAAGCCTCGGCATCGCGTTGGGTCATTTGAGTCATTTTCATGGCTACAATTCTAAAGCCGGCGGCATTTATTTTTTCTAAGATGGCGCCTATATTACCTTTCTCTACCGAATCAGGTTTAAGCATTGTAAATGTTCTGTTTGTGGGCATTTTGTATTTTTTATAAATTTTGTGCAAAAATAGATTTTTTTGTCAAAGCAAAAAATTATATGCTATTAATATTGATGTGTTTTACTCACGTAAAGCACATTATTTAGTCCACGTATCTCAAAAGTGACCTTATTGTCTTTAAGATTAAACTTTAACAAGCCAAAATTCTTTTTGGGAACAACTTTAGAAACACGGTACTTATTGGGTTCGCCACTGTAACTTGAATAAGAGTGGGTGAGGCCGCTAGAAGTTATATCGATTAAAGGATAGGCCATACCGGGTAATTGTGCTTGCGAAATTTCGGCTATATGACGGTCGCCCGACAAAATAATGACGCCTTTGGCTTTAGAATCGGCAATGATTTTTTTGAGTTTGGCTACTTCGTTGGGCATATTACCCCAAGTTTCAAAACCGTGCTCGTAAGAAAGAACTTGAATACTGCTTTCTAGAATGTTAAAATCGGCTTTAGAATTGTCGAGTTCTTGTTTTAACCAATCCCATTGTGCCTTGCCCAGCATTGTGCTGTTAGGGTCGGTATTAGGGATATAACGCTTTCTTTCTGTAGGGTCTTTGGTTAATTTACTTCTAAAATAACGTGTGTCGAGTACAATAACTTTTATGCTTTTATCTTTTACTTTGTATGTTTTACTGTAATATACACCATCTCTTGTCCGTCTTATATCCGACGTATCAGCCCCTATAAAGTTTAGAAACAATTCTTTCACCTGATTTTTTTCGGCATACTCGGCACCGCCGTCATTTAAACCGTAATCGTGGTCGTCCCAAGTGCCGATAACAGGTACTTTTTTTAGGAAAATTTGATAGGCCGTATCATTTTTTTGCTTGTCGTAATTTTGCTTCATAAAAGCCATATTGTGGGTGTCGCTGTAAATAACGTCGCCACCCCACACCCAAACATCAGGGTGATTCTTAACTATTTCTTGCCACATTTTATTAGGAATAGCTTGATTGTTACACGAGCCAAATGACAAAACAAAATCAGATGTTTCGACTTTTGTTATTTTAGAGTTGTTTGTTCCGGGTGTTGTTTGGCAGGCTATTAAAAGGGATAAACCCAAAGCAAGGGTTAATAATTTCATTGGAAATTGATTTTAAGGCGTCGTAAATATAACCATCTTAACGATGCGAAAAAAACGATTTTATTGTATATTCGCAACTTATGAATAAAACAGTTATACAGAAGTTAACCCACCTTTTAAAAAGCCCTAAAAACATTGTTGTTGTACCCCATCAAAATCCCGATGGCGATGCTATGGGCGCCACTTTAGCCTTAAATCAGTTTTTAAATAAAACAGGTCACACATCTACAGTTGTATCGCCAAATGATTATCCTAAATTTTTAAAATGGTTACCCCTGTCCGGCGATGTTGTGTTATTTGATAGAGATACAGAGCGAGCCAATAATCTGCTAATAAAAGCCGACATGGTTTTTATTTTAGATTTTAATGCCTTGCACAGAACGGGTGATGATATGGCAGCGGTTTTAGAAAAGTTGGATACAACTTTTGTGATGATAGACCATCATCAGCAACCCGAACCCATATCTGAGTTTATTTATTCAGATGTGTCTATCTGTTCAACCAGTCAGATGGTATATCATTTTATTGAAAAATTAGGTCGTTTAGATATTATTGATGCAGCTATAGCCACCTGTTTGTACACGGGTATTATGACCGATACAGGTTCTTTTAAGTACAATACCACCACCAGCACAACCCATCGTGTTGTGGCAGCCCTAATAGACAGTGGTGCCAATAACAATTATATTCACACACGAGTTTACGATAATAATAGTTTTCAAAGAGTTAGATTGTTGGGTCATGTACTCGAAAATTTAAAAGTTTTAAAGCAGTACAATACAGCTTATATGGTTTTAACGGAAGCTGATAAAGAAAAATACAACTTTAAAAAAGGCGACTCAGAAGGCTTTGTAAATTACGGATTATCAATAGAAAATGTAAACCTGTCGGTAATCTTTATAGAAGACAAGACTTTGGGAATTGTCAAGATGTCACTCAGGTCTAAAGGGGCTTTTTCTGTAAACGATTTTGCCAGAGCTCATTTTAATGGCGGCGGTCATATTAATGCGGCAGGGGGGCGCAGTCAAGAAGATTTAGACGCTACGGTAGCTAAATTTTTAGAAGTATTGCCCCAATACAAATCTGAATTAAATTCATAGAAATGCATTTGGCTAAGAGTTTTTTATTAGGACTGTTATTTTTAGGGATAGGATGTCACTCACCCACGCCACGTGCACCAACCAATAAAAAAAAGCAAGACAATTACAACACACAAATACATCAAAACAAATTGCTTGTCAAATTACAAGATGACGCTTTTAGGCAGTATATAAACGAAAATCCCGACAAGCATTTTATAAATTCACAAAACGGCTTTTGGTATACTATTTTAAAAGACAATCCGAAGTCAAAAAAATATCCAAAAGCCGGAGACGAGATACTTTTTAGTTATGAAGTTACCGATATTGAAAACCAAATTATTTACAGCAAAAAAGAGGTGGGTTTACAAAAATACAAGGTTGATAAAGAAGAAATAATAAGTGGTTTACAGCAAGGACTAAAACTTATGAGAGAGGGTGAAGAGGCTGTATTCTTAATACCTTCTTTTAAAGCATTTGGTGTTTTGGGCGACAGAAATAAAATAAAAACCAACCAACCTTTAATTTATACCGTATATTTGAAAAAAATAATAACCAATAAAAATAAGAACAAATGAAAATTTTAAAAAGGACTTTGTTATTAGCTGTGCTAATTCTATCGTTCAATGCTTGTGTAAAAGATAAAACAGCCGATTTAGGTGATGGTATTTATGCCGATATTAAAACCAATAAAGGCGATATTTTATTAAATCTTACCTACAAAGAAACACCTGCCACAGTGGCTAATTTTGTCAGTTTGGCCGAGGGAACAAATACTTTTATAACAGATTCTACACGCAAAGGAAAACCGTATTTTGATAATATAAAGTTTCACCGCGTCATCAATAAATTTATGATTCAAAGTGGTGATCCAAATACATTAGACACCATCCCTTCAAATGATGGTCAAGGTGGTCCCGGCTATAATTTTCAAGACGAATTTCCTAAAGATTCTGTAGGCAAATTGTTGAGGACATTTGATAAAAAAGGGATGTTGGCTATGGCTAACGCAGGGCCAAACACCAATGGCAGTCAATTTTTTATCACTCATGTTCCCACACCACATTTAAACGGGCGTCATACCATTTTTGGTTTTGTGGTAGATGGACAAAGTGTTGTGGATACCATTGTTAAAAATGATTCTATTTTAAAAATAACTATTATAAGAAAAGGAAAAGAGGCTAAAGCTTTTGATGCCAATGCCGTTTTTTCTAAAAGTTTAGAAGAGTTTAAAAAAGCACAAATAGCCGAAGCAATAAAAGCGAAAGAAATAACTTTAAAAGAAACAGAAGCTTTTGTAAAAGAGATGAAAAAGAAAGGTTACAAAATAAAAACCTACGATTCAGGTTTGGTTATTGCAATCGTTAAGAATGGCAGAGGTAAAAAACCTGAGCAAGGTGATTTAGCGTCAGTACATTACAGCGGCCGTCTCACCACCGGTTTTGAGTTTGATTCGTCTTATAAAAGAAAAGAACCTATTAAATTCCCATTAGGTGTGGGACGTGTTATCCCCGGTTGGGATTTTGGTATTATGCAATTACGTGTGGGTAGCAAAGCGACATTTTTTATCCCTTCAGACATGGCTTATGGTGCCAGAGGTGCCGGAGGTGTTATACCGCCTAATGCCAATCTTATTTTCGATGTTGAGCTTGTTAAAATAGGCGATAAGTAAGTTATTGTAAAGATATTTTGAGTGAAGTCTAAGAGTTTAACTTTTAGACTTCATTCTTGTTTTAACCTAATAGCTACTGTGATTCCCTGTTTAAATTCAACAATTTTTGGGCGGCCATAAAGGGCGTTGTTTTGAATTTATTTACGGCCTCTAATTGTTTTAAAAAAGCGTCCTTTATTTTTGGATGCTTTTCAAAGTTACTAATGAGTTGTTGTTTTATAGTATTTTCTAACCAAAATTTATTTTGTACCCGGCGATTGGTTTCAAAAAAGCCGTTACTCTTAGTGCGTTTTATATAAGATTTAATAAGCTCCCAAATGTCTGAAATGCCTTTGTTTTCTGTGGCACTACAGGTCACAACTTTGGGTTGCCATCCGTTTTCTTTGGCAGGATATAAGTGTAAGGCTCTGTCAAAATCGGCTTTAGCCAATTGAGCGGCCTTAATATTGTCACCGTCGGCTTTGTTAATAACAATGGCATCGGCCATTTCAATAATACCGCGTTTTATACCTTGTAACTCATCGCCCGCACCGGCCAATTTTAGTAATAAGAAAAAGTCAACCATATTATGAACGCTGGTTTCAGATTGCCCTACACCAACGGTTTCAATGATAATAATGTCAAACCCGGCGGCTTCGCACAACAAAATAGCTTCTCTGGTTGTTCTGGCAACACCGCCCAAAGTATTTCCGGAAGGTGAAGGGCGTATGAAGGCCATAGGGTCTTTTACAAGACTTTCCATACGGGTTTTGTCGCCTAAAATACTGCCTTTGTTTACAGAGCTACTGGGGTCTATGGCTAAAACAGCTACCTTTTTACCCAAAGCGGTAAGGTGTTTTCCAAAAACTTCTATAAAGGTACTTTTACCCACACCCGGCACACCTGTTATACCAATTCTAACCGATTTATTGGCATAAGGCAAGCAGGCTTCTAAAACTGCCATAGCCTTTTTTTGATGTGTGCTATTCTGACTCTCTACAAGCGTAATAGCCCGACTTAAATAACTAATGTCACCTTTGATGATATTATTTAAAAAATCCATCACATCAGGTTGTGTGGTCTTGCTTTGTTTTAACTTTTTCACTAAACTTTTGTGGATGTTGTTGGGTTTAACCACACCTTTTTTTGTTGATAAAGCACTATTTTCTTTGCTTTTCGAGGCCATTTTAAGCTTAAAAATATTTTATTTTGGTAAAAATAATTAAAATAATGCAACAGCTTTACTTTTTCGTGGTATTAATAGTTGGGTCTTTTAAAAGAGATGAATCGGAAAACAGAAGAGAGACACTTTTTTCTACTATTAATTACTTTAATAAAGTTACACCTGTTCCTGAAAGCTTAGAATAATATATAACGCCATTTTTAATTTTTACCCCTTTGGCTATGTCATTTTTTAGAAGCAGCGCACCGTCCATATCAACATAATCGAGGAGGGGTAATAATTGTGCCACTGCAGAAATCCCTACAGACGATTCTGTCATACAACCCACCATAGTTTTCATTCCCATTTTTTTAGCTTTTTCTAACATTCGTTTTCCGGGCGAAAGGCCACCACATTTTGTAAGTTTCACATTAATACCGTGAAAACGGTTAAAGCATTTGTCAACATCAGATTCTACAATACAACTCTCGTCTGCAATAATGGGAAGAGCCGCCTTTAAAAATACATCTTTGGCCCCTTCTAAATCGCCGGCATTCAAAGGTTGTTCTATAAATTCAACGCCTAGGTCTTTAAGCTTTTTAGAATTTTCTATAGTTTCACCTACGCCCCAACCACAATTGGCATCGACTCTAAATATGGCATTACTATACTTTCGTAATGCTTTAATGATGGCTATATCTTCCTTAGTGCCTAGTTTTATTTTATATATAGGCCAGGGTAATTCTTTCATTTTCAGCACCATATTATCTATTGTATCTATGCCAATAGTATAATTTGTCAACGGGTTATTAGCGGGGTTAAGTTGCCATAATTCATATAATTTCACCCCTTTTTTACGGGCAAATAAATCATTAAAAGCCGTATCTAAAGCACATAAAGCAAACATGTTATCTTTTAAATAGGGATGAATTTTATACCAAAATTCATCAGGAGTAACACCGGATAGAGACTTTATAAGTGCTTTAATTTTGTTAATATCATTAACCATTTTATCAACCGTAATACCGTAATACGGGTTTGCTGTAGCTTCTCCAAAGCCTGACAAATCACCTTCAGATAATTCAACAACTAAAGAAGGCTGAGTGTCGTGAGATTTTCTTGAAATTGTAAAGGTGTATTTTAACTGTAGGCTAAAAGGGTGAAAGACTAATTGCATAATTAAATTAGGGTGATATAATATACAAATTAACAAAAATATAAGTCAAAACAGCCTGGATTAACAAACTAATTAACCTTGATAGATAGTATTTTTTTAACATAGATAAATTATATTTTCTACTTTAGAAACTTTACATCAATAGTTAGTATATTTGAACTTTTAATGATTTAATTTAATTTGATAAATGTCGCCGCTTAAAATATATAATTCGCTTTCTAACAGTAAACAAGTATTTAAACCCGTTCACGAAAATCATTTAGGCATGTATGTTTGTGGTCCCACAGTTTACAGTAATGTGCATTTAGGGAATGTGCGGACTTTTATATCGTTTGATATGATTTACCGCTATTTTAAACATTTGGGTTATAAAGTGCGTTATGTCAGAAATATTACTGATGCCGGTCATTTGGAAGATAATTCTACCGAAGATAAAATATCAAAAAAGGCACGGCTTGAAAAGTTGGAGCCTATGGAAATTGTACAACAATACACAGTTGATTTCCATCATATTCTAGAAAAATTCAACTGCTTGCCACCCAGTATTGAGCCAACAGCAACAGGACATATTATAGAGCAAATAGAAGCTGTTAAAGCCATTTTAGACAAAGGATTGGCTTATGAGGTAAACGGCTCTGTTTACTTTGATGTCAATAAGTACAACAAAGAAAAACATTACGGTGTTTTGTCGGGTCGCAACCTTGATGATATGATAAGCAATACACGGGCTTTAGACGGACAATCTGAAAAACGGAATCCCCAAGATTTTGCTTTGTGGAAAAAGGCGTCACCACAGCATATTATGCGTTGGCCTTCACCTTGGAGCATCGGTTTCCCCGGTTGGCATTTAGAATGTTCGGTAATGAGTACCAAATATTTGGGAGATACTTTTGATATTCATGGGGGTGGTATGGATTTAAAATTTCCCCATCATGAATGTGAAATTGCCCAAGCCGAAGCCTGTAACAATCAGCCGCCAGTAAATTATTGGTTGCATGCCAATATGTTGACGTTGAATGGTAAAAAAATGTCGAAATCTACAGGGAACAATATTTTACCAAAAGAAATTTTTACGGGTGAAACAGATTTGTTAAAAAAATCATTTCCGCCAAGTGTGGTGCGGTTTTTCTTTATGCAGGCGCATTATCGCAGTATTTTAGATCTGTCTAATGATGCCTTAGAAGCTTCAGAAAAAGGTTATAAACGTTTGATGGACGCCGTATTATTACTGTCGGAATTAAAAACAGCTCAAGAATCGACTTTTGATGTAAACACATGGAAAGACAATTGTTATGCGGCCATGAATGACGATTTTAATACACCGGTCTTGATTGCTCATTTATTTGAAGCTGTCAAACAAATAAATTTGTTAAAAGAAGGTAAGTCGCGTATAACAGAAGAAGATTTAAAAGTTCTTTCTACAACTATCAAAAATTTCATATATGATGTTTTAGGTTTAAAAGAGGCTGTAGAAGACACAAAGAGTCATATTTTAGAAGACGTCATTCACATGTTGATACAGCTTAGAAATCAGGCCAGAGCCGATAAAAATTGGGCTTTATCTGATGAGATACGAAACGAGCTCGCTCATGTGGGTATTCAATTAAAAGACGGCAAAGACGGCACAAGTTTTAGTTTAAATTAATTGAAAAAGATTTTGGCATATCCTTTTATATTGATAGTGCGTTTTTATCAAGCGGCTATTTCACCTTATACGCCTTCTAGTTGCCGTTACACACCAACCTGTTCGCATTATTCAATAGAAGCTTTACAAAAACACGGATTATTTAAGGGGGGCTGGTTGGCTATTAAACGGATAAGCAGTTGTCATCCTTGGGGTGGTAAGGGATATGACCCTGTTCCGGACAGCTCTCAAGAAAATACAAATCACAAGCCCCAAAATAAATAAAATCATATCTTTATACTCTAAAAAATAAAAAATGTTTGCATTAAGTATCGATTGGAATCCGTCACCTATTTTATTTAACATTGGCTCTTTTGCTATCAGGTATTACAGCTTGATGTTTATCATAGCTTTTATATTAGGATTGCAATTGATGAAAAAAATCTTTATAGCCGATAAATTGCCCTTAGACAAACTCGACCCTCTTTTTATGTATGTGGTTTTAGCTACCATTATAGGGGCACGTCTTGGCCATGTATTTTTTTACGATTGGGCTTATTTTAAAGACCATCTTCTAGAGATAATATTGCCTGTGAGATTCTCACCTAAATTTGAGATAATAGGATTTAGAGGATTGGCAAGTCACGGAGCGGCCGTGGGTATCATTTTAGCACTCTACTATTACAGTAAAAAAGTTATAAACAAGCCTTTACTGTTTATTTTAGACCGTGTGGGCATTCTTGTGGCCTTGGCGGGATTTTTTATCAGAATAGGAAATCTTATGAATTCAGAAATAATAGGGAAACCAACACATAGTAATTTTGGTTTTGTATTTAAACGCTTGGGCGAGGATTTTCCGAGATATCCTACCCAACTTTTCGAAGCTTTTTCATATCTTATTATCTTCTTTATCCTTTGGCGAATGTACTGGAAAACAGATCGAAAGAAGCAATTGGGTTATTTGTTTGGCGTCTTTTTTGCTTTGTTGTGGACAGTACGGTTTTTTATAGAATTCCTAAAAGAGCCACAAATAGAAGAACGCGCTACATGGCTTTTAAATACAGGGCAGTGGCTGAGTATTCCTTTAATATTAATAGGCCTTTATTTTGTTTATAGCGCCTCAAAAAAGAAGACTTAAGGTATTTCTGATTTTTAATCTTTTCAACACGACTTCATAATTTTTTAAGATTTTAACTGAAAGTTTAAATTAATTGTTATGTTTGCATAATTAATTTAACAAATTATTAACAATTTAATCATTAAATTTTCATTTTATGAAAGCAAAATTTTACTCATTTCTGCTTGCTCTCTTGATTTCTTTGCCGGCTTTGGCACAGACAGGAAGTGTAAGCGGAACCGTTGTTGATGCCGAAGGTCAACCCATTCCGGGTGTGTCGGTTATTGTAAAAGGTACCTCCACAGGTACTTCAACAGATTTTGACGGAAAGTATTCCGTAAATGCCGCCTCAGATGCTGTTTTAGTATTCTCTTATGTAGGCTATGACACTCAAAAAGTTAAAGTCAATGGTAGATCTATCGTTAATGTGACTTTACAAGCGGGTGTAGCTCTAGACGAAGTAGTTGTTATTGGCTCTAGAAACAAGAACAGAACCGTGACAGATTCTCCGGTTCCTGTTGACATTATTGATGTTAAACAATTATTGGCAGACAGTCCACAAACAAATTTAAATCAGATTTTAAATTATGTGGCCCCATCGTTTACATCAAATACACAAACCATCTCTGATGGTACAGATCACGTTGACCCTGCGTCTTTAAGAGGCTTAGGACCAGACCAAGTTTTGGTTTTAATTAACGGTAAACGTCGTCATACATCATCGTTGGTAAATGTTAACGGTACATTTGGTCGTGGTTCTGTAGGAACTGACTTAAATGCCATTCCTGCTGCTGCTATAGAGCGTGTAGAAGTATTACGTGACGGTGCTGCCTCACAATACGGTTCTGATGCTATTGCCGGTGTCATTAACATTGTTTTGAAAAAGACAGTAAATACTGTGTTGGTAACAACAGATGTTGGAGCTTATGCCTCAAAAAATTCAGGCGGATGGCGTCAAGGAGGTACCGACGGTGAAACCAATGCCATTTATATTAACTACGGATTGCCGTTAGGTGATAAAGGAGGCTTTGTAAACTTTACAGGTATGTACGATTACAGAAACCCTACTAACAGAATGGTAGAATGGGAAGGTAAAATATTCCAAGGATATAACGCTGTTGAAAGAATAGCCAGTGCTAATGGTTACGATTTATCTAAACTGTTGTTACCCGAAAATATGGCCGATGTGCAAAATTTTGCACAACAAGTGCCTTTTTTCTCAAGTTCTTTAAAATCTGATATCGCCGGTGCATCTGATATAAGTACTTTACGTACTTTGTTAGGTGGTGATATTACTGCCGATGAATTGGCCGCACGAGGATTGAAGAGAAGAGATTTTAATATGCGTGTAGGTCAATCTCAATTAAGAAGCGGAAAAGCTTTTTATAATATGGAATTGCCTGTAGGTGACGAAGGGACACTTTACTCTTTTGGTGGTGTAAGTTACAGAAACGGTGAAGCCGCCGGTTTTTACAGACTACCTTATCAAAGCAGGGCTTATACACCGGCCTACATAAACGGGTTTTTACCCGAAATTCATTCAAACGTTATAGATAAATCTATAGCTGCCGGTATCCGTGGTAAAATTGGCGACTGGGATGTTGACTTTAGTCAAACTTGGGGTCAAAATAGTTTTGGTTTTGATATTCAAAACACTTCTAATGCCACTTTGCAAAATGCCACGTCATTTCAATTTAATGCAGGTGGATTTGCATTTACGCAAACAACTACTAACTTTGATATGTCTCGTTATTACGAAGATGAAATGGAAGGTCTTAATATCGCCTTTGGTGCCGAATATCGTTTAGAAAATTATGAAATTTTTGCCGGTGAAGAAGGCTCTTATGCCAAATACGACATTTTTGGAAATGTTGTGACGTCATTAGCCAATACAGGCCGTGATTTAGATGGTGATGGTATTGCTGATGAACCCGATTATACTGTTCGCGATTTCTTTGGAAATGCCAGACCGGGTGGTTCTCAAGTATTCCCCGGATTTAGTCCTGCCAATGAATTGAGTAAATACAGAAACAGTTACGCTACTTATTTTGATGTTGAAGCACAATTCACTGAAACATTTTTAATGACAGGTGCTATCCGTTACGAAAATTACAGCGACTTTGGAAGTACTACTACATTTAAATTGGCTACTCAAATTAAAGCTTCAGACAATTTTTCTTTTAGAAGTTCACTTAATACCGGTTTTAGAGCACCCTCATTACATCAGTTAAACTTTAACAGTACCTCAACTATTTTTATAGATGGTATTCCTAACGAAGTGGGGACGTTCTCTAATGATAGTCGTGCGGCAAAATTGTTGGGTATTCCCAAGTTAAAACAAGAGGAATCAACCAGTTTTAGTATTGGATTTACGGGTAAAGCCCCAGAGGCCAACTTAAAATTTACTGTTGATGCTTATTTTATTAGAATTAATGACAGGATTGTTTATACAGGTCAATTTAAACCGGGTTCTAATGCAGAATTACAATCATTATTTGCACAAGCCAATGCCGGTTCGGCCACGTTCTTTGCCAATGCTATTGATACAGATACCAAAGGTTTAGATATCGTTATTACGCATAATGCCAATTTAGGTAAAGGTAAGTTAAGAACAGATTTTTCTGCCACCTTCTCTAAAACACAACAAGTAGGTAACATAAAAGCCTCTCCCGTTTTAGAAGCCGCCGGTTTAACAGATACTTACTTTGACAATACAAGTCGTATTTATTTAGAGTCTGCTGTACCGAGAACCAAAGCTAATTTAACATTTACATATACAAAAGATAAATTTAATATGTTATTTAGAAATGTGTACTTTGGTAGTGTTACCGAAGCAACTAACAATTTAGCCAATCAACAAGTATTTAGTGGTAAAGTTGTAACCGATTTAACTTTCGGATATAACCTTTCTGACTCTACTAAATTTACCTTTGGGGCTAACAATTTGTTAGATGTGTATCCGGATGAAAATATTGCGGCTAACCGTAGTAGCGGTCGTTTTGTTTATTCAAGACGTTCACAACAATTTGGAGCCAATGGTAGATATATCTTTGGAAGATTGTCATTCACAATAAGTGAATAAATAAAACATATAATTTTTAAAACTGCCTATATTTGTATAGGCAGTTTTTTTTATTAAAAAAGTTATGATTGAAATTAACAGCAATATTAAAGCTTTAAAACATTCGGCTACCTTAGTTATCAATCAGAAAGTAAAAAATTTGAGATCTAAAGGCCAAGAAGTGTATCATTTTGGCTTTGGACAATCGCCATTTCCAGTTCACGATAATATTGTAAAAGCTTTAAAAGCTAATGCCCATAACAATCATTATTTACCCACACAAGGTTTACCTGAGCTTCAAAAAAAGATATCTCGGTTTTTGCAAATACATCAAAATGTAAAAATGCCGTCCGAAGCCATTTTTATAGGGCCCGGAAGTAAAGAGTTTTTATATCAAATTATTACACTTTTAGAAGGTGTATTTTTTATACCGCAAGCCAGTTGGGTAAGCTACTTGCCACAAGTTAAAAGCAAGGGCGCTGACTATAAAATAATAGAAACCTCTTTTAAAGAGAATTACAAACTAGAAGCTTCAAAGTTAGAACAAGAATGTAAATTTAAACCTGATATACAAAAAACACTCATTTTAAATTCGCCAAATAATCCAACTGGGGCTGTTTATTCTGAGTCTGAACTAAAATCTATTGCTGCCGTTTGTAAAAGGTATGACGTTATTGTTTTATCTGATGAAATTTATTCCCAAGTAAATTTTAGTGAGGCCTATTCGCCCAGCATATCCAAATATTATCCTGAAAGAACACTCGTTTTTGGCGGTTTGAGCAAAGTATTTTCTGCAGGGGGCTATCGCTTGGGTTTTGTAGCAGTACCCCAAACTTTAAAAGAACTTTACGCACCACTCAAAGCCTTGGTAAGTGAAACTTTTAGTTGTGTTTCTTCACCTATTCAATATGCCGCCATAACGGCTTATGAGTTTGATGAAGATTTGCAAAACTATGTATCAGATTGCAGGTCTATTTTAAATTATATTGCTAAGCACATTTATACAAAACTCACAAAGATTGGGGTGATGTGTACCATACCTCAAGGGGCTTTCTATATGCTCATCGATTTTGAAAATTACAGAGAGCAACTTTCTAATTTAAAAATATTTAATGCGTCAGATTTAACAGATTACCTTCTTGATAATTATAGAGTCGCCCTTCTGCCGGGATCTGATTTTTATTTGTCTAAAGATTCTTTAACATGCAGATTGGCCACAGTAGATTTTGATGGAGGTCAAGTTTACAAAGCTTTTAAAGCGACTACTAATTTTGAAGTTGGCTTTATTGAGCAACAGACACCTCTTATATTTAAAGGATTAGAACAAATTAAAAATTTCTTAACCGCCCTAGACTAAAAGCTGTAGATAAAACTGTTTTTATAAGGGTTATACTATTTTATTAGCGTTCTTTTTTATTACTTTGCAACACGAAAAAAAATAAAATTATGGCAGTATCAACGCAATCACTATCACAACAAAATATAGACTTAGAAAATAAATATGGGGCACATAACTACCACCCGTTACCTGTAGTCTTACATCGCGGCGAAGGCGTTTATGTATGGGATGTGGAAGGAAAGCGTTATTACGATTTTTTATCGGCTTATTCTGCTGTAAATCAAGGTCATTGTCATCCTAAAATTGTAGAGGCCTTAGAAATGCAAGCCAAAACTTTGGCTTTAACATCCCGGGCTTTTTACAATGATGTGTTGGGTAAGTACGAAGAATACGTGACCCAATATTTTGGATTTGATAAGGTTTTACCGATGAATTCGGGGGCAGAAGCCGTAGAAACGGCTATTAAATTGTGTAGAAAGTATGCCTATGAGAAAAAAGGTATTGCTGAAAATAAAGCTAATATTGTTGTGTGTGAAGGTAATTTTCATGGACGAACAACAACTATAATCTCTTTTTCTAATGACCCTGAAGCGCGTGAGAACTTTGGTCCTTATACTCCCGGATTTGTTAAAATCCCATATAATAATTTAGAAGCTTTAGAGCAAGTCCTAAAAAATACACCAAATGTTGCGGGCTTTTTAGTAGAACCCATTCAGGGTGAAGCGGGTGTTTTTGTACCGGATGAAGGTTTTTTAAGTAGTGCAAAAGCCTTGTGCGAAAAACATGATGTTCTTTTTATGGCCGATGAGGTTCAAACCGGTATAGCAAGAACAGGGAAGATGTTGGCCGTAGATTATGAGCAAGTAAAACCCGATATTTTAATTTTAGGAAAAGCCCTATCTGGTGGCGCTTATCCCGTTTCGGCCGTTTTGGCAAATAATCCTATTATGACGGTGATTAAACCGGGACAACACGGTTCTACTTTTGGGGGTAATCCAATTGCGGCACGTGTGGCTATTGCAGCCCTTAAGGTGATAAAAGACGAAGATTTGGCAACCAATGCCTATGTGTTGGGAGAACTGTTTAGAAGTGAAATACAGAAATATATTGACACAAACTCTTTGGTAAAATTAGTCCGTGGTAAAGGGCTGTTAAATGCCATTGTAATAAACGATTCTGAAGACAGTGATACCGCTTGGAATATTTGTTTGAAATTAAGAGATAATGGCTTGTTAGCCAAGCCTACTCATGGTAATATTATTCGCTTTGCCCCACCGTTGGTTATAAATAAAGAACAATTGCTAGACTGTGTATCAATTATTAAAAAGACCCTGTCTGAATTTAAGGTTGATTAATTTTAAAATGTCCATCTAGTCGTAAGATTTATATTAAATGTTTTTTCTATATCAAAATTAGAATATAGGTCATTAATTTTAGTAATTTTATCTTTCGATAGGTTAACTGCAGGGATATTTTTTATTTCAAATTTGTATTTGAGTAGTGTATTTTCTAAATCTTTTTTGTTACTAATTTTTTTATTCTCACAAACAGAATTAAAAGTATTTCGACTGAATATTTTTTTATTTTTAATTAGTCGTCCCTATTTTAATCAATAATCT
>CAZMBM010000036.1:0-17881 GCA_964564475.1 uncultured Flavobacteriaceae bacterium
TAAGAGCTTAGTTATTAAGAGTGCAACAGTTGCTTGAAAAAAGACGGTTATAGAAACCCCAACAGCATAAATTTCGGCCTTTCGTCTTCCCTTAGTTGTGCTTATTTTAACGGCTGTCATATTCAGCATACTGGGCGGAATTAAACCTATAAAAGCCGAAACAATCCCTAAAAAAAATATCAAGATTAAAACCATTAAAAACGGGGTTTAAATTTTAGATAACTTATGGGTTTCTTTTTATTAAGAAATTGTTTTTCGTAAAATGTTTGGGTTAAAACAGCTTCTTTAGGCGCATGTAGATTTTTATAAATGTCATGGTGGGCATACAAAAGTTCGTGCGCTTGCGATTCAATCAGACCCAAAGTATAACCGTGCAAAAATTCTGAATCTGTTTTGAGATGGATAACTCCCTCATTGTTTAAAATAGAGTGGTACTTTTTTAAAAAAGCAGGGTTTGTAAGACGGTGCTTGGTACGTTTAAATTTTATTTGAGGATCGGGAAAAGTTATCCATATTTCTGACACTTCATTTTTATCAAAACACAAGTCGATTAACTCTATTTGAATACGTAAAAAAGCGACATTTTTAATGTTTTCTTCTAAAGCCGTCTTAGCCCCACGCCAAAAACGGGCTCCTTTTATGTCAATTCCTATAAAATTTCTGTTGGGATAAAGTCGTGCCAAAGCCAAAGTGTACTCCCCTTTTCCACATCCTAACTCAACTGTTATAGGCTTATTATTTTTAAAAAACGCTGACCAACGTCCTTTAAAAATAAAACCTTCAGTAAGTGTATTACGTGAAGGTTGTATGACGTTAGAAAAAGTTTCGTTTTCACGAAAGCGTTTTAATTTATTTTTACTTCCCAAACCACTTTAAAATCAGAGTTTTATAAATTGGCTCCTTTGCTATGCTTTTTCAGTTGTGTCATCCAAAAATAAAAACCGGCTAAACCAACAATAAATAACACAAAATTAAAAGTGTTAGAAATCCACCAATCATTGGTAAATCGCAATTTGTCATAAGGAATAAATAGTACGTTGGTAAAAAAATCAGCCAGGGCTCTAAAAAAATTGTTTGCTATCATATCTTAAGTATCTTTACGCTACAAAAGTATAAAATCTAAAAATGATTGCCAATTTTTTTAATACAGCCAAGCCAATAAATACTGTTATACTTTTAATAACACTTCTTTTATTTTATATTTTGGCACATTTGGGCTTAGATTCGGCTCTTTTTTCACCAAAATTTTTGGGATTAAAACTTTTTGGATTCCTCTTGTTAATGAGTTTGTTTTTTGTCTATGGTTTTATAATTAACAAAAACCGATTAAGTGCGACAAATAGTTATGCCTTGTTATTTATTTGTCTGAGTATTGGCTTATTTTATCCTGCTTTAGTATTTCATAAAATTTTAATTTCTCAATTATTTTTGGCTTTGTCGTTTAGGCGCATCTACAGTTTGCGTTCTAATCACAATATCAGAGAAAAATTATTTGACAGTGCCTTTTTAATTGCCGTTTCAAGTCTTTTTTATATTGAAAACGCCTACTTCATGCTATTAATTTACATAGCCCTTTTAGTATTTCAAAAAAGTTATTGGCATTATTTTATTATTCCGCTTGTCGGATTTTTACTACCCTATTTCTTAATTTACATATATGCGTTAAGTTTTAACTCCTTTTCTTACTTTGATAAAATTACAGATGTTACTTTTTCATTTAATACAGATGTCATAAAGCAGCCTTCTGTTTTCATTTATTTAGATATTATCTTTTTAACCGGGTGTATTGCCTATATCAGAAAAACGATTAAAACCTCAGAATTTAATAATGAGTTCCGCACTTTATGGGGCTTGCTATTGGCCCATTTTATTGTGGCCTCGCTATTGGTATTTACAGGTAATACCTTTGATTTGGGAAAAGCTATTTATATTGTTTTTCCTTATGGCATAATAATGGCTAATTATATTCAAACTATAAGAAAAAAGTGGCTTAAAGAACTGCTTGTATTTCTTTTTACGTCCCTCACTGTAGGAAGTATTATCTATAATTTTATGCCGTAAGCCAAATCACCTGCATCGCCCAATCCGGGAACAATATAACCTTTAGAGTTTAAAGTATTGTCAATGGTGGCAATCCACAAATGAGTGTTTTGTGGGAAGATATTTTTAATGAAATCTATACCCTCTTTGGCGCCAATCACAGAAACGATATGAATTTGTTTTGCTGTACCAACCTTTTTAAGTGCGTCATATACAGCGGCCATAGAATGACCTGTGGCCAGCATAGGATCGACAAGTAAAAGTGTTTTATTTTCTAAAGAAGGGGTGGCTAAATATTCTACAACGATATCAAAAGTATCGGTATTGTCAGGGCGGTGACGGTAGGCCGAAATAAAAGCGTTTTCGGCTTTGTCAAAGTAATTTAAAACCCCTTGATGTAGCGGTAAGCCGGCCCTTAAAATAGCGCAAATAACAATATCTCTTTCTACCTGAGGAACAATTTTCGTACCCAAAGGTGTTGTTACCGTTTTATTTTGATAACTAAGGGTTTTACTCAATTCATAGGCTAAGATTTCGCCAATACGTTCAATATTGCGTCTAAACCGCATCTTGTCTGACTGTAAATTGATATCTCGAATTTCTGATATAAAATTTAAAAGGATGGTATTTTGAGAATCAAGGCAGTGAACATTCATGAGCTGTCTGTTTGTACAAAGATAATTTTAATAACTCATTTCTACAATTTCTTTTACCTTTTCTATGGTAACGTGTTGCTGTTCTCCTAAGCCCGTCCAACCGCGATTGGTAAAGCGTTTACAAATTATTGATGCTGTATCTTTATAGTTGTCAGTATATTCAGAAAGTTTTGTTTTGACTCCCAGGCTTGTAAAATAATCACTTGTTTTTTCAATGGCCATGTTGGCAATAGCATCATCATTACCCGATAATTGCCAAACACGTTTGCCGTATTGTACCAACTTCTCGTATTTGTCGGCTTTCATAATACGGTATAAATTAGGAGCAATGATGGCTAGTGATTGTGCATGGTCAACACCGTGTAATGCTGTGAGTTCGTGTCCAATCATGTGTGTTGCCCAATCTGTGGGCACACCTTTAGAAAGTAAGCCATTTAAAGCCATAGTACAAGACCACATAAAATTAGCCGCCAAAGTGTAGTCGGTTGGATTATTAATAACCTTTGCCCCAATTGCTATTAAAGTTTGTAAAACACTTTCGGCCAAGCGGTCTTGTAAATACGCATGCGAATTATATGTTAGATACTGCTCCATAACATGTGTAAAGGCATCCACAACACCATTTTGCAATTGACGCTTGGGCAAACTGGCGATGACAGTGGGGTCGTTAAAAGAAAATTTCGGAAAGACGAGCGGACTGCCGAAAACCAATTTCTCTTTAGTTGCTGCTTTGGTAATTACGGCACCCGAATTCATTTCAGAACCTGTGGCAGGTAAAGTTAAAACAACGCCAAAAGGTATGGCTTTTGTTATAGAGGCTCCCTTGGCTAAAATATCCCAAGAATCAGCCCCTTCAAAGGGAATAGCCGCAGCTATAAATTTAGTAGCGTCAATGACAGAACCCCCGCCAACGGCTAAAATAAAATCAATCTGCTCTTGTTTTGCTAAAGTAACAGTTTTAAGCAATGTTTCGTATTGTGGATTGGCTTCGATACCCCCAAATTCAACGAGTTTAAAATTTTTAAGTGTGTCAATGACCTTATTATAAATGCCATTCTTTTTTATACTACCTCCGCCATAAGTCATTAATATTGTGGCATTTTTTGGTATTTCATCGGCTAATTTAGATAATTGATTTTTTCCAAAAATTAACTTTACAGGATTGTACAATTCGAAATTATTCATACTATTTAGTTTAAATTTTTTAGTACAGTTTTAACTACTGTTTTAGGCAAAATACTGCGCATGCAGTTTTCGTATCCGGTTATAATTTTATTGCCGTAAATAGAACTTGGTAATTTGGGATATTTTTCTAAATCGGGAAGTAAACAGTCGTTTAAAGTATGTTTAAAAGGAATAAATCCGGCAAACGGATGTGTAGCTCCCCAAAGGGTAATGGTTTTTACATTTTTTATCGCTGCCAAATGAGCGTTTCCCGAGTCCATACTCAACATAAGTCTGAGTTGTGCAATTAAATTGATTTCATCGGCAAAATTAAGTACCCCAATGACGTTAAAAGTATTGGGAATACCTTTAATCAGTATCTCGACCTGTTCTTTTTCTTGAATACTTCCCCCAAAAAAGAGTATTTTTAAATGAGGTGACTTGGCAAGTGTTGTTATTACCTTCTTCATCAAATCAAGTGGATACACTTTTGAATTGTGTTGTGCAAAAGGGGCTATGCCTATCAGTTTGTCTTTGTTTAAATCGGCTTGAATACCTTGTAAAAAGGCATTGACTTTTTTTGTAGGTTTTTCTTTTTTTTGAAATGTGTGTGTTTCTAAATCAATAGGATACCCAAGAGATTCAAAAACATCGGCATAACGTTGTGGGGTGCTTTTTAAGGCTTTAAAAATTTTGTTTTTACGACGGGTGAGGGCTTTTTTTTCGGCACGTCCTTTATTTATTACAGCTTTTTTAATATCGGTAAACCCAAAGAAAAAACGTAAAATTTTAGAACGCAACACATTGTGAAGGTCGGCTATGGCATCGACCTGTAAGTTTTTGAGTTCTCTAAATAATTTATAAAGTCCAAAAATACCTTTGTGTTTGCCCTTAACATCGGCAGTAAAGAAAGAAACATTAGGAATATTGACAAACAACGGCTTTAAAAAAGCCCGAGACACGAAAGTGATTTTAAGCTGCGGATAAGTAGCTGTTAAAGTCTGTAAAACAGGAACAATCATAGCCACATCGCCTATTGCCGATAATCTTATTACCACCACATGCTTTGGTTTAGCCATAGCACAAAGGTACGCTTTTTAGCGTTTCATAATGGTCTCTTGATGCTCTATAGATTCTTGATGAATGGCTTTAAAAATATTTTCGATAAAAGTTTTACTCAAGCCCGATTTTAATCCTTTGGCAATCATGGCGTCCATAATCTCTTGCCAACGGCTGTTTTGCAAAATGGCTACATTTTTTTCTTTTTTAACTTCGCCAATTTTCTCGGCAACTTCCATTCTATTTGATAAAAGCTCTATTAATTGCTTGTCTAAAAAGGAGATTTCATCTCTAAAATTTGATAATTTATCGCGGTATTTCTCATCGATAAACCCTTTTTGTCTGATGCGTAAATCTTGGGTTATTTTAACCAATGTATCGGGTGTAATTTGTTGTTTGGCGTCGCTCCAAGCCTCATCGGGATGGCAATGTGTTTCTATCATCAAGCCGTCAAAATTTAAATCGAGAGCCGTTTGCGAAACATCAAAAATTAAATCGCGGCGACCGGCAATATGCGAAGGGTCGCAAATAATGGGCAAATCGGGAAAATTGCGTTTTAAATCAATGGGTATTTGCCACTTGGGTTTGTTGCGGTATTTGTCTTTTTCGTAAGAAGAAAAGCCCCTGTGTATGACGCCTAATTTGTTGATACCGGCTTCGTAAAAACGTTCAACAGCCCCCATCCACAAGGCGTAATCGGGATTAATAGGGTTTTTTATCAAGACAATTTTATCGGTACCTTTTAGGGCATCGGCAATTTCTTGAACCACAAAAGGGTTTACGGTGGTGCGGGCACCAACCCATAAAATATCAATATCGAATTCTAAGGCCAGTTGGGCATGTTGGGCATTTCCTACTTCAATGGTAGTGAGCATACCGGTCTCTTCTTTTACTTTTTGAATCCAAGGAAGCGCTTTAACACCATGGCCTTCAAAGCCTCCGGGGCGTGTTCTGGGCTTCCAAACACCGGCTCTAAAAACGGTAGCATCGGTGTTTTTTAATTGATGCGCTATTTCTAAAACCTGTGCTTCAGATTCGGCACTGCAAGGACCGGCAATAACTAAGGGGTGGTTTAACTGCATGGCTTCTAACCAGCCTCTAAAATTTTGATTATTCATAGTTTTTATTTTATTTCTGATAAGATTGTTTTTAAATGATGAGTGCTTTTCATAGCTTTAAAAAGCCCTTCGGCGTCGTCGTTTTCTATAAACGCTTTAAACTGATTTAAATTTTTAACATATTCTTTTAGTGATGTTAATATATTGTCTTTATTTTGGATAAAAATAGGTGTCCAAGTTTTAGGTGAACTCTTAGAAAGCCTAACCGTAGAAGCAAAACCACTGCCTGCCATAGTAAAAATAGAGGCTTCGTTTTTTTCAATTTCAAGAACGGTTTTACCGAGCATAAAACTACTTATATGCGATAAATGTGATACGTAAGCAATATGTTTGTCGTGAGCCTTGGCCTGCATATAAGAAGTACTCATTTTAAGTTCTTCAAAAATACACAAAGCTTTTTCTAAAAAGACTTTTCCAGAGGCTTTAGGGTTACAAATAATATTCTTTTTATTGTAGAATAATTGTTTAAAAGCGGCATCGGGACCCGAAAATTCTGTTCCGGCGATAGGATGTGCAGCTACAAATTGTTGTCGTTTGGGATGGTGTTCTAAGGTATTACAAATGTTTTCTTTTACAGATCCTACGTCAAAAACCAAGGTCTCTTCGCTAATATTATTCAGTATCTCTATAGCTAAAAAAGGAGCGAGGTTAACAGGAATGGCTATAATGACTACAGCGGCATCTGAAACATCTTTAATACTTCCTATTGCATCTATAATATTCAGTTCTTTGGCTTGTTTGGCATGTGAGGGATTGGTATCTACACCTACAATTTGCCGCTTGTCTTTTTTTAAGGCCAAAGCCATAGAGCCACCAATTAATCCCACACCAAAAACAACAATTTTTTCCATCTTATGACACGCTTTTCAAAACAGTTTGTAAAATATTTTCGGGTTCACACAAAGAAACACGTATATAATGGACACCCTGACTGCCAAAAACAACTCCGGGAGTAACAAAAATATTTTTTTCGACTAATAATTTATCAGACAAAGCCTCTCCGGTTGTGTTTTTAGGGACACGCCCCCATACAAATAACCCCGAGGTGTCTTTGTTGTAGGTACAGTAAAGTTTGTCTAATATTTGCCACACAATATCACGTCGTTTGGTGTAAATGTTATTTAATGTAGAATACCAATTATCAGCCGATTCTAGAGCCATTATAGCGCTTTTTTGAATGGCAAAGTACATGCCCGAATCCATATTGCTTTTGACTTGTAAAACAGACTTGATGTATTTTTCGGCACCCAATAACATACCTACACGCCATCCCGGCATGTTAAAAGTTTTGCTGAGTGAATTGAGTTCTAAAGCCACATCCCCAGCGCCTTCAAAGTTTAAAATACTTGTGGGTTTTGGATTTAAAATAAAACTGTAGGGATTGTCATTAACCAATAAAATTTTATGTTTTTTGGCAAAGGCAATCAGTTTTATAAATAAATCGTCTGTAGCTACGGTACCGGTAGGCATATGAGGATAGTTTAGCCACATGAGTTTTACTTTAGACAAATCTTGCTGTTCTAAAACCGCCAAATCGGGATACCAATTAGTGTCTTCAGAAAGCTTGTAAAAAACAGGTTCGGCATGAAGTAAACGCGTTGTGGCGGTATAGGTAGGATAGCCCGGATTGGGAATTAAAACCTTATCGCCCGCATTTAAAAAAGCCAAAGAAATAAGCATCACACCTTCTTTAGAGCCCATTAAAGGGAGGACTTCTGAGACAGGATCTAAAGACACATTAAAATTTGTTTTGTAAAATGTAGCCATAGCCTCACGTAACTCTAACAAGCCTTGATAGCTTTGATATTTATTGGCTTGTGGCAAGAGAGCGGCTCTTTTTAAAGTACTGATAATTTCTTTAGGCGGCTCTAAATCGGGACTGCCAATGGCGATGTTGATAATAGATTTACCACTCTTTTCTAAATCTTTTATTTCGCGTAATTTTTTAGAAAAGTAGTATTCTTTTACGCTGTTTAATCTGTTGGATGGCGCTATCATAATTTGTTAAATTCTCTGTATTCTCCTAATATTTTTAAATGACTGACTTCTTTTTCTAAATCGGCCAAAGCCATTTTGTAATTGCGATAAGACCCAAAAACAACATCTACAAAAAAAGCGTATTCCCATGGGGTTTCTATGATGGGCATTGACTGAATTTTAGATAAATTAAGTTTATGATTGGCCATAATTTGCAAGGCTTTTGTCAGACTGCCCGGCTGGTGCTTGGTAATAAACTTTAGCGACGCCTTGTTTATATTGTCTATTTCAAATTTAGGATTGACATTGTTTTGTAAAACAAAAAAACGTGTGGCGTTGTTTTTTATGGTTTGAATATTAAACGCTAAAATTTTTAAATCGTAAATGTCTGCGGCGGCAACACTGGCAATAGCGCCGACATTTTTTAATTCTTGTGTGCGAATGCGCTTGGCTACTTGGGCTGTGTCGGCATCTTCAACCAATTTTATATGAGGGAATTGTTTAAAATATTCACGCGTTTGCAAGAGTGCCATGGGGTGCGAGTACACCGTTTTGATATCGGCAATACTCTGATTGGGTAAGGCCATTAAATTTTGTTGAATATTAATATATACTTCGCCTACTATTTTTAAGTGATTGTTATCTATGATGGCGTAATTGGGAATGATGGCCCCCGCAATAGAGTTCTCTATAGCCATAACAGCAAATTGTGCGTCATTGCTGTGTAAACAAGCGGGGATATCGTGAAAATGATCACAGCTAAGTAAATCGAACGGACTATTAAAAAAACACTTTGATGCTTCGTAATGAAATGACCCTAGAATTCCTTGAATAGCTACTTTTCTTATTTTTTGTTCCATTTTATTCCATAAAAAAAGCCCCGTTTAACGAGGCTTTAAATTTCTTATATAATTTTATACAATTACATTGACAAAGCCTCTCGTTTTATCATAAAATAAAAATAGAACCAAAAATTTGTAAATGTGAATTGTATATTTTTCATCTTTATTGCTGTAATGAGGGGCAAATCTATAAATTAAAATAATAAAAGCAATTTTTTTTAGTCTTTTTTTACATCATTATTCAAAATGCGAAGAATTTCTGCCTTTACCATAGTATAGTTTTTAAACATTAAAAAATGGTTGCCGCCCTTTATTTTAACCATTTTTAAATAAGGTTTCGCCACATGAGCTTCTATAAAAGCCGCATTGGCAAAAGGCACTATCTTATCTTTGTCACCCTGATAATAGCTTATAGGTGTTTTTATTTTAGACCAATCGGGCAAAAGTAAGTTCAGTTCTTTAACATGTGTTAATTTTTCGTCTTCGGCCACTCTAAAGGCACGTGGGATGGCCCAACGTGTCGCTTTCCAATAAGCTAATTTTCCCAAAGCAAAATATTTTTCATCTTTGGGAGAAATAGCCGGTGCGATTAAAATAACATGTTTGATAATCTCAGGATGTAATACGGTCAATTTTACAGCAATAGGACCTCCGTACGACCAGCCCATTACAGTGACATTTTGGGCTTTGTTTTCGGTGAGTATATGATAAGCACTTTGGGCTTGTTCGGTTAACGATGTTTCGGCTTTGCCATAATCAGAATAACCGTAACCCAAACGGTCTATAGAAATGAGATTGGCTTTGGCACTTAACGATGTATCTTTTAAATAACGGTAAAAATCGGATGAAGAACCCGGAGCCCCATGTAAAAAAAGCACTGTTGGCAAATTGTTGTCAAAAGGTTTTGAGGCAATGTAGCGCATTTTTTTACCTTTGTAAACGGTATGGTATATTTTGGGGCTTTGATGGACTTTTTTAAAAGATTTAACAATTTCTTTGTCGCTCATTCTCAAAGAAATACAAGAGTTTACAAGCGTCAAAAGCAAAAGTAAAGAAAAGGGGATTATAAGCCTTTTTTTCTTATAAAAGCGCCGTGATTTTTTCATTTAGAGAGTAGTTTAATCGGCTTTTTTAAAGCAGATATCGTTCAAAAATAAGTAATTTTGCCTAAAGAGTTGTTTCTTTGCTTTTCAATACAAAAATCTATGTCGGTAAGGCTTACTAAAATTTCTAAAACTTATGGCGGGGAAAAAGCCTTAAATGACGTGAGCTTTTCTGTAAAGCAAGGTGAAATAATTGGCATACTCGGCCCAAACGGTGCCGGAAAATCAACTTTGTTTAAAATTTTAGCCACTCATTTAAAACCCGATTCGGGTGTGGCTGAGGTTAATGGTTTTTCTGTTTCAAATGACGCTTTTAAAGTAAAACAAAGTATTGGTTATTTGCCCGAAAATAACCCGCTTTACCAAAATATGTACGTCAAAGAGTATTTGGCTTTTATAGCCGATGTACACAAAACTTCTAAAGGCCGGATTACTAAGATTATTGAAAAAGTTGGGCTTGTACCCGAATCACATAAGAAAATAAATCAACTTTCTAAAGGTTACAGGCAGCGTGTAGGTTTGGCTTCTGCACTAATACACAACCCATCGGTTTTGCTTTTAGATGAGCCTACAACGGGCTTAGACCCAAATCAACTTATAGAGATTAGGGCGCTTATAAAAGACATAGGAAAAACCAAAACGATTTTGTTTTCGTCGCATATTTTACAGGAAGTTGAAGCCATTTGCCAGCGCGTTCTTTTGCTAAATAAAGGGAAATTAGTTGCAGATATTGACTTAAAAGACACAGAGAAATCAGAGAATTTAGAGAGTCTTTTTAAACGTTTTACTTCTTAGTTTTAGGAGGAAAACCTTTTAAAACATTTACAAATAAATTGTAATACATTTTTTCTTTTTCATGGGGTGTTAAGTTGTTTTTATAGGTGTTACGCGCGTGGCTTTGCCAAATTAATTTATGCGTGGATGCTTCTCTAAAATCAATCGTAATGGTCTGGGTTGTGGCATGTCTTGAAATGGGGATAGCCCCTCCGATGTTTATACCTGCATGACGTGTTTGTTGTGCCATTCCTACACCTACTTGCGCTCTGTTTCTGGCTTCCTCTTCGTCACGTTTCACACTTATAATGAGATCGGCTTTTTGAGCTGATTTAAGACCTTTCACCGTTAAAGCATTTGCTAAGGCGTTGACAAATCTAGCGCTATCAAGCGGTCTTAAATTTAACGATGTATGTCGTCCTAGAATAAAAGTTTTATAAGTGTTAAAATCTACGGTATCGTCGTAATCATAGGTTATTTTTGGTGTAGCACAAGATGCCAACAAAATAAAAACACTTAAAACACAAAGTTTTTTAATTGATTTCATAAAGGACTTTTTATAATGACCAAATTACGGATTTAGATTTTAAATTTGTCGCAATTTTTATACCACTTCTTACAATGACAGGAAATACTATCTTTGTAAAAAATTTTGATATGCAACTCGAGTTGATTCCGAAAATAAAACACAGGTCTTCTAATAATTTTTTCCTCATAGCGGGTCCTTGTGCCATAGAAGATGAAGATATGGCCTTGAGGATTGCCGAAAAAATTATGACAATTACCGATAGATTAGCCATCCCTTATATTTTTAAAGGTAGTTTTAAAAAAGCCAATCGTTCTAGGATTGACAGTTTTACCGGAATTGGTGATGAAAAAGCCCTTAAAATATTAGAAAAAGTAGGGCAAACTTTTGATGTGCCCACTGTTACAGATATTCACGAAGCCAAAGAGGCTCCTTTTGCAGCGAAATATGTCGATATACTCCAAATCCCTGCTTTTTTAGTCCGTCAAACCGATTTAGTAGTGGCTGCGGCCAAAACAGGTAAGGTGGTAAATCTTAAGAAAGGACAATTTATGAGTCCTGAAAGTATGCAATATGCCGTAAAAAAAGTGACCGACAGCGGCAATACACAAGTCATGATAACAGACCGTGGTACTATGTTTGGGTATCAAGATATGGTAGTCGATTTTAGAGGAATTCCGCTTATGCAACAATTTGCGCCTACTGTTTTAGATATTACCCATTCTTTACAACAACCCAACCAGAGTAGCGGTGTAACAGGCGGTAAACCCGAGTTGATTGAAACCCTTGCCAAAGCCGGTATAGCCGTAGGTGTTGACGGTCTCTTTTTAGAAACCCATTTTAACCCCAATATAGCCAAGTCGGATGGGGCTAATATGCTTAAATTAGACCTTTTAGAAGATTTATTGACAAAATTGACAGCTATCAGAAAAACAATTAACAAATTCTCTTAGGGATTCCAAGCCTTTTTGCTTTTGTCTAATAAAACAGAAGCCTCTTTTAAGATTTGAGAGAAATTCTGTTCGTTAAAACAGTCAATTCTTTTTACTTGCAGGGAACGCACTTGTTTGCGATTATTGTGGTCTTTTAGTTGTGGAAATGTATTTTCTAAAAGGAAACCTTGAACAAAAGCAATGTCAACATGATTTGTGTTTTTCAATACATTTAGGTAACACAAAGGTTTCTTGTTATGATAATAAAAAGGAATCTTATAACTATAACGTTCATCTATCTTGGGCAATGTTTTAAAAATAACACTACGCACATAGAGCATGATTGACTGATAAGGCTCTTTTTGATTGAGAAAATACTGTTCGGTTGGTCTCATAAAAACACCCACAAGATATAAAATATTGCGGGTGTTATTTGTTAAATATTATACCGTTAAACTATCCACACTTAGAATGCCCACAATGTTTACATTTTAAACAACCTTCGGCAAAAATAAGACCGTCTGGCGCATTACATTCGGGACATTTTTTATCGGCGGCAGCGGTACCATCAGGAACGAACTGTTTAAGAGCGCGAACCACACCATTTTTCCAAGTGTTGATGTTTTCATCAAACAGGTTGAGGTTGTTAATTAAATCTATAACATAAGGCATAGGCATCCCATGACGTAAAACGCCCGAAATGAGCTTGGCGTAATTCCAATATTCCTTATCAAAAGATCTGGACAGGGCTTCGAAGGTAATTTTATAACCGTCTTTATCTAAGAATTGGAAGTCGTAACGGGAATGCCCTTCTTCGTCTCTGTTTTTAATAATCCAACCATTGGTTACCCATTGCGGTAAGATAAAGGCATCGTCAATTTTCCCTGTAAAAATTTCGTAAGGGCGGTTTTCTATGGTGCCTACCACAGCCATCCATTTTTCATATTCATTTTGAAAACGGATGACACGCGCCTCGATTTTTTTAGGGCGTTTTGGTGCAAAAGTTTCAGAAAACACACTTTCTTTACAGGTCTTGTCATCTTTTTTGGCATCGTTTGAAACCAAAATACCACTACGTGAGCCGTCACGATAAACCGTTATGCCTTTTAAGCCTTTTATCCACGATTCTATATAAATTTCACCAACCAAATCAGGACTCACATCTGTGGCTAAATTGATGGTTGAACTAATAGAATGTGTTGTGTACTTTTGAACAAGCGCTTGCATAGATATGCGTTTTTGCCAGTCTATTTCTGTGGCAGTAGCCCCTGCATAAGGACTCTCGTCAATATTTGTTTTGCCTGTGGCGTTCATCCAAGTTTTAACGCGCGGGTGATAGACTTCAAATTCTTCGTAAGCATCGCCCAATTCGTCAACATAGGCCACTTTGGCATTTTTTTCTGACGGATTTACCTTTCGGCGTCGTTTATAAGATAGCAAATAAACAGGTTCAATACCCGATGAGGTTTGTGCTAACATACTTAAGCTACCTGTAGGGGCTACGGTACTTATAGAAATATTACGACGCCCGTAAATCATCATACGTTTATAAATACCGGGGAATTCGGCTTTGAGCATTTTTACAAAATCAGATTTCTCCTCAATTTCGGGGTCAAACAATCTAAAAGCACCACGCGTAATGGCCATATCAATACTGCTATCAAATTCGCCTTCTAATTTTTTACGCATGATGCTATCAATTACTTGGAGGGCTTCGTCTGTGTCAAATTTTAAACCAAGAGCGGCTACGGCATCTGCTAAAGCGGTAAAACCAAGACCTGTTCTACGACCTATTTTACCATTTTTAAAGAGTAATTTCCAGGTGTCAATTTCTACTTGTTTTATGTAGTTAGGTTCTTTGTCGTTAATTATTTTATTAAAAATACGGTCAACAGCCTCTAACTCAAGATCAACCAAGTCATCCATTAAGCGTTGGGTTTCATATACTTTTTTGTAAAATTCTTCAAAATCGAATGAGGCCTTTTCTGTAAAGGGATCTTTTACAAAAGAGTATAAATTTACAGCTATTAAACGACAAGAATCACCTCCTTGCATAGCGATTTCTGAACACGGGTTTGTAGAACTATTTTTAAATCCGGGGTAAAAAGATGAGGTGGAATAATAGTGCTGTCTGTCCCAAAAAATAAGTCCGGGTTCGGCTGTATTGTGGGCGCATTTTATAATAGTATGCCATAATTTTTTAGCTTTTATGACTTTCGTGTATTTGGGATTTGGACTGTCTATAGGCCAGCGCAGGCTAAAAGTGTCGTCTTTTATAACGGCATTCATAAACTCGTCAGAGAGGCGTACAGAAATATTGGCACCGGTAACTTTATTTAAATCTTGTTTGATGGTTACAAAGTCTTCAATATCGGGGTGTGCCACGTCCATAGTGAGCATTAAAGCGCCGCGGCGACCATTTTGAGCTACTTCGCGCGTGGTGTTAGAAAAACGGTTCATGAACGAAACAGCCCCCGTTGTGCTTCCCGCCGAATTAGAAACCATGGCATTTTTGGGGCGTAAATTTGATAAATCTACACCCACACCGCAACGTCTTTTAAAGAGTTGTACCAATTGTTGGTCGGTATAGCAAATACCCCCATAAGAATCGTAAATATCGGGAACTACCACACAATTAGAAAGTGATGCAATCATTTGTTTGTTACCTAAAGCAGCCATAACGCTCCCTTGCGGGATGGCGTATTTAAAATTTTTAAACATATTAAAAATAGCTTCTTCAGAGAGGTGCTCGCGCGATTTTCCATAGTCAGATAACTTGGTCAAATCGGCATCAATATGTTTATATTTTGCCTCGATACGGCCAAATTCCTTGGCCATACGACGGTGCATATCATCGGGTGATTTTTCTAAAAATTTACCTTTGGTATCTTTTATGGCATACTTATTCATCCACGTTGTGGCGGCCAGCTCATCTTGGTTAAAATAGGCTAAACATGTTGCTAAAACTTCTGAATAGGTGTAGGTTTTTAAGGAGGTTATCTGGTCAATCATAGTCGTAAAAGATGTTTTAATAAAAAAAGGTGATGTAAATTTATTTTAAAAAAAAGCACCTATTAAGTAGTGCCAAAAATCTTATTAACTATTTATCGTTAATAACTAAAAATGTGTTCTTAAGTCTTATGTATAAAGGACTTGTCAAAAATATTTTAAACAAATATAAAAATATTTTAAATATTTTTTTAAGGCTTTTTTTGTTAAAATAAGCCCTATTTACCGTCGATAAAATCTTGTAAATACGCAAATTTAGGGCAAAGTTTTCCTTTTTTGGTCATACGTGCCCGCTCTAAAATACCATCGGCGTCGTTATTGAAAAAAGCGGGTATAATATGCTTAGAAAACTGCTCGCCGAAGCCATTTGAGGCATCTATGGGCAATTCGCAAGGTAAATTATCTACGGCCATAACCGCTATGGCATTTTTATCTAAATAATCGGTTTCTTTTTCATTGATAGGGTCGTAACCATAAATAGGATTTTCTATGGTAGAGGCTCGTATTGTTGAGGCAACGGGTCCATCAACATCACAACTAATATCGGCTACAACACTAATGTTAAACTCAGGATTTTTGGCATCTTCTCTGCTAAAGATATACGGGGCGCCCGAGGCATAAAAATGGCCGGCAATATACACATCGGCTACTTTGGCAAAACGCATAAAGTTGCCTTCAAAATCTTCGGGTTTGGTGAAAAAATCTGAAAAATTAAAGTCGCCGCCGTCTTTGCGTTTGTTATAACTGTCTGCGTCGATTTGTGTAAACACGGCTTCATTAAATGTTTGGTTTAAAAAAGCTTCGGGATTCACTTGCTTTAAGCCCATACCGTTTAATATTTCATAAGCACCGTTTCCAACGCGTCCGGTACCTGTTAAAACTATTTTTATAGCCGGTAATGTCAATTTTTTTAAAGTGTTTATTAAGGCTTGTTTGTCGTGTAAATCAGAGGCTTTAGGGATTTTAAAATTTTGTGATTTTAAACCGTAAGTCCTTATGGCATTATAGGCGCCTACAATCCCCGCATAACGGCCAAAAGCTACCAAGCGTATACCTTTTGTATCGGTTAAAACCTCGTGATCGTATAAGCTTATGTTTTTTTCTAAAATAGCTCTTAACAAATGACGATTATAAGCCTGCTTTTTAATGGTATGCGAAAAGAAAAAGTATTTTTTATTAGGGATAAGAGCCTCAACAGGGACTTCTTTAACGCCTAATAACACATCACAATCACTGAGATTATCGGTTAATTCTATACCGGCGTCCTTATAATTATCATCTGTATAAGCTCTTACATCTGACGGTTCGGCTACAATTTGAAGATTGGGATATGTTCTGAGTAAATTTTGACAGGCGCGTGGAGACAATACCACACGTCTGTCTTGTGGCTTTTTACGTTCTTTTATAAGTGCTATCTTCATTGGAAATGGGATAATTGTTTTAGAAATTCGGGCTAAATTACTTGTATTTGCTAAGATTTACAAGTAAATTTATACATTTGCAACCCGACAAAATTGTTGGGAAGTTCTTTTACACATTGGGGACGACTGGTTTTGACAGCAAGGTCAATTACTGAGTAAGCATGCCGAGCAATGATACAAATCTCGTTAATCTTTGTTTCAATTTATAAACGGCGAAGATAACTACGCTTTAGCTGCTTAATCTGAATTACAGTAGGATTTAAGCCACGTCCCGCCAGGCGGGAAAGCTAAATGTCTCTAGAAAGCCTTGATTAGCGGCGTTCTGAATAGAGGCATCGTTAAAGTTAATCTAAAACTAAAAGGGTTTCGATTTTAGTTTGACATTTTAGAAACTAAGCTTAAAGTGGGCGGTTTTCGGTCAGCTTTAGGTCTAAAATTAATCGAAAACTAAGCATGTAGAAAACTTTGTAGTTGCTTGTTTGGACGCGGGTTCGAGTCCCGCCGTCTCCACTAATAAAATAGCAAAAACTCTGAAAGATAGTTTGTTAAAACGACGCTAACCTAAGCTTAGCCCGTATTTAGGCGGCTATTTTTTAATTAAAAGATGATATTCCCAGGGGTTAAACACTAAGCTTTTATCTTTTTTTAATGTAAATGGTTTTAAGGATAAAGCATCCTTAAAACCACCCGATAAATCTATTTTAAAGTTTACTTTTTTAGCCGATAAATTGGCAATAAAATAAATAGAGTCACCTTCTTTAGAGCGTTTAAAAGCTAAAATTTCGCTATCCTTTGATGTTTTTAAACGCGTATAATCGGCTGCTTTTTTACCTCCATTTAAGGCTTTGTTGCCCGCTTTTAAAGCCCCTAGTTTTTCGAGTAAAGGCCAAACTTTTCCTTTTGTTTTTGGAATGGTGTCTTTTTCAAAAAACAAAAGTCTTTTGTTTAAATCGTATTCTTGACCACTGTAAATTAGAGGCATCCCCGGGGTAGCATAAGACAGAGCCAGCATTGTTTCAGAAGCATCACCCATGCGCTCTTTAACAGACCCATTCCAAGAATTTTCGTCGTGATTGGTCACAAAATTCATCAAAATATCATCTTTTTCGTACAAGGTGTCAATTTGAGCCATCCTGTCATCCCAAGCTTTTACATTTTCTTTGCCTTGGGCAATAGCATTCATTTTATGATGTGTATCCCAACTGTAAGCCATGTCAAATAAATGGTCTTTTAGCAATGCGGGCTCCCACGCTTCGGCCA
>CAZMBM010000037.1:0-17732 GCA_964564475.1 uncultured Flavobacteriaceae bacterium
GTGAATGGCCTTTTTGGGGTCATCGTGGCGCATGTAAAAGTCACCCAACTCGTTATGACTTAGTGGGTGTTCAGAATTTAGTTTAAGAATTTCATTGAAGCATTCCTTGGCATCAATTGCTTTATCAACAAGGCTTAGGGTTTTTCCCAAATTGTACAATGCGGGTATGAATGTTGGGTCAAGCGAAAGTGCGCGTTGATATAGTTCAATAGCTGCAGTGAAATTTTTCTGGCGGCGGTTTAATATCGCCAGATTATTGTAGCATTCTATGAGGTCAGGTTTTAAAGATAACGCCTGCATATAACATGATTCGGCCTCCGCGTATTTACCGGTCATGCGATAAATATTACCAAGATTGTTTTTGATAAAGGGAGATTTTGGTGATAGTTGTTCAGCGCGCTGGGTATAATCAAGGGCCTTATTTAGTCTGCCTTGTTCTGCATATAAGGCCCCAAGCATATAGTTAGCATCAATATGATTTTTGTCGGTTTTAAGAATTTTTTTGTAGAGTGCTTCAGCAGGCTGAGAGTTTCCAGATTTGTGTTTGCTTGACGCCTTTTTAAATAACTTGGACAGACCGGGGTTTTGGTTGGACATAGTCTTGGGTGCAACAAATGTGTGATAACATATCTGCGATAACATTCTGTGATAACAAAGTGTGTTAACAATGTTAATTGATAATGTTAATTGATAATGTTAATTAACAATACGTGTTTCTGTATGAATTAAACACACGATACTTTCGTTACTGTATCACAATTATGTTTTCGATGCAGGGAAACTTTAATGAGTTCCCATACACAGGTGCGCCCCTACAATCCAACCACACAATACACGCCAATCGATGGTATTCGCACAACCTTGTAGGGGCCGACCTATGTGTCGGCCCTGATGGAACCCACCGTACAAGCCAAGCGCGATCATCTCGATACATCCCGGGCACACACACAGGTGCGCCCCTACAACCCAAACTCACCCAATACACGTATTCGCACAAACCCAGTAGGGGCGGATGTGTGTCCGCCCAGAATTTACCACCCTAACTAAACCCCATCGTTGTAGCCGTAAACTATTAAGCTGCTGCATTTTGCATTAATTGAGCAACATAATTTTGTAACTTTATGGTATCAATGGTGAAGTTTCGGATGCCTTCAGACAGTTTTTCACTGGCCATGATATCTTCATTCATCATCCAACGAAAATTGGGTTCATCGACGGTAATGGTTTCGATTTCCATTGATTTTGATTCTTCTGGATTGAGGTTTCGGGTAACTTGATCTTCACTTGATTGCAGTTCTTCCATTAATTTAGGCGCTATCGTGAGCAGGTCGCAGCCTGCCAGCGCCAGTATTTCGTCGATGTTTCTGAAGCTAGCCCCCATCACTGATGTATTATAATCAAATTTTTTGAAATAATCGTATATGGCGCTAACCGATAATACGCCAGGATCCTCGCTGGCAGGATAGCCGTCGACACCTTCAGCCTTTTTATACCAGTCAAGGATTCTACCGACAAAGGGTGATATGAGTGTGATACCGGCTTCACCAGGCACATCTGAAGAGGCTTTTAAAGGCGCTCAAGAATTAGAAAAAGAGGTTATTAATGTGTTGGCCGCCGATATTTTTAAAGCAGAGCCCGATACTTACGACGGTTATATTGCTACAGGAGGTACCGAAGCCAATATCCAAGCCTTGTGGATTTACAGAAACTTATTTATGGCCGAATATCAGGCTACAGCTGATGAAATAGTCATCCTATCATCAGAAGACACCCATTACTCTATTCCAAAAGGCTCAAATATTTTGCAAATTGAAACTGTGAGTATTCCGGTTGATTTTGACAGCCGTATTATTGTTGAAAAAGAACTCGAAAAAATTATTATTCAACAAAAAGAACGCGGTAAAAAATATTTTATAGTCGTGTCAAACATGGCAACAACTATGTTTGGCTCTGTTGACAATCCCGATGTGTACGCCCACTATTTAAACAAACACAATTGTCCTTTTAAAATTCATATAGACGGGGCTTTTGGCGGCTTTATTTACCCTTTTAGCAATAACAAATCAACTGTTAATTTTAAAAATCCCAACATAAGTTCAATAACTATTGACGCACACAAAATGTTACAAGCCCCTTACGGTACAGGTGTTTTTTTATGTCGAAAAGGATTGATTCACAACACCCTTACCAAAGAAGCCAAATATGTAGAGGGGCTCGATTTAACATTGGTTGGCAGTCGTTCAGGTGCCAATGCCATTGCCGTGTGGTTAATCCTTTTTAAATACGGTCCTTATGGTTGGTTCGAAAAAATTAACACTTTGTTAATGCGTACCAATTGGTTGTGCAAGAAATTAGATGCTAAAGGTGTAAAATATTTTAGAGACCCTTATATGAATATTGTAACCTTAAAGGCCGAATTTATCTCAAACGTATTGGCTCATAAATACGGCTTGGTACCGGCTACACATGACGCTTTTAACAAATGGCAAAAAATTGTGGTGATGGATCATGTAGAAATAGATGATTTAGAACTTTTTGTAAACGAATTGTCCGATTTTAAAAGCCCTTTAAAAGAATCTTAAAATTAGTAGCGGTTTAAAGTCAGTCGTTAGAAGTTTTTACTTCTTTTGTGGCAAAAGCTTTTTTACCAAAAATAAGTAATAAAATAACGCCTATACTTATAGAAGAATCGGCGATATTAAAAACAGGATCAAAAAAAGTAAAATGTGTGCCCCCTACAAAGGGTATCCAAGAAGGTAAATTGGTATTAATGAGTGGAAAATAAAGCATATCTACTACCTTTCCGTGAAATAATGAGCTGTACCCTCCTTGTTTGGGAAACATTTTCGCCACACCATGAAAAGTATCACTAAAGATAACCCCATAAAAAACAGAGTCGATAATATTGCCCAAAGCACCGGCAAAAATTAATGAAATGGCTGTGACTATTTTTCCGGATAATTTATCGCGAACGGTAGTATAAAGCCAATAGCCCAAGCCGCCAATAGCGATTATTCTGAAAAGGGTTAGAAATAATTTCCCGTAATTCCCACCGAGCTCTACCCCCCAAGCCATACCGTTATTTTCTAAAAAATGAATCCTAAACCAATCAAAAACAACAATCTCTTGACCTAAATAAAAGTGTGTTTTAATGTAAATTTTGCTTATTTGATCAATAAGAATAACAAGAATAATAAGACCTATGGCTTTTTTCAATGCTGTAAAATTTAAGTAGCAAAAATATAAATATTATTAATCTTTAAGGGCTTCTACATATATATTTGCCTTTATGGCTTTTATTGTTATGTCCTGTGATTTATTTTTGTAAAATCCTTTGAGTGTTTTAGCCGATTTATAAATATTCTCTCCCGATAGGTTAGCACTTAGTATTCCTAAATTTGTTTTTAAATCGAAGTGTCCTTTTTTAAGCTTTAGCACCACATTACCATCAACAATAAAAAGTTTTATATTTCCTTTAACGGCTACAAATTGAACTTCGCCTGTTTCTATTTCGGCTTTTATGTTTCCCTCAAAGTTAAGTACACTAAAATTTCCTGACACAATATTGACGTAAACAGAACTGTTAGCAGGTACTGTAACTTTGTATGACGCAAAAACAGGTTGTTCTACACAAAATTTATTTACAGTCTCTCGGTTTGATAATAATTTATTTGTCCTAATAACAACACGTCCTTTTTCTTTAAAAATTTTTAGATCGCTAAATTCTTCTCCTGTGTCAATTAACTTAACACTGATTTTTTTTGTTGGGGCACTTAATAAAATTAGGTTATCAATCTTATCGAGATATATCTCAACATTCCCAAAAGCGCTTTCAACCGATTTTTCTACTATATGTTGGGCAAAAAAAGGGCTATAAATACTCAAAAAAAACAGTATATGGCCCAACTTTCTCATAATAAAAAAGCTTTCTAAAAAGAAAGCTTTACAAGGTGTTTTATTTTTGCCTGTTTTTAGCTTCTATACTCAGCGTGGCGTGTGGTACTAATTTAAGACGTTCTTTTTGAATAAGTTTTCCTGTAACACGGCATACCCCATAGGTCTTGTTTTCTATACGCAAAAGGGCGTTGTTTAAATCGCGTATAAACTTTTCCTGACGAATAGCTAATTGTACATTGGCTTCTTTAGACATCGTTTCAGAACCTTCTTCAAAGGCTTTAAAAGTTGGTGAGGTGTCATCTGTGCCATTATTACTGTTATTCATATAGGCACTCTTAAGCAAAGCCAAATCTTCTTTGGCCGATTTTAATTTTTTCTGTATTACTTCCTTAAATTCTTCTAAATCTTTGTCTGAGTATCTTACCACGTTTGCTTCCATAATACTACGCTTTTTTAATGACTAATTTTGTTTTTATTTGATCGAATGTTATGTCTAATCCGTTTTTAACAGACTCCAAACATAATAATTTATTGGTTAATGTTTCCGTTTTTATGTAATTTTCATTCTCGGCTATGGCCAATTCTACCAACCCGTCTTTTTGAATATGAATCTCAATTTTGTCTGTCACATCAAAACCCGATTCTTTTCTGAGATTTTGAATGCGATTTACCAGCTCTCTGGCTATTCCTTCATTTTTCAATTTAGCATCTATGGTAACATCTAGGGCTACAGTCAAATTACCCTGATTGGCTACTAACCAGCCTTCTATATCTTGAGACGAAATCTCCACTTCATCAAGAGTTAAAGTTACTAAATTATTGTCAATTTCAATGTTAATTTTTCCTTCCGATTCAATTTTCGCAATATCTTTTTGCGTAAACTTTTGAATTTCAGCACCCACAAAACGCATATTTTTTCCAAATTTCGGCCCTAAAACTTTAAAATTAGGTTTAATTTTTTTGACTAAAATACCCGAAGCGTCATCTAAAAGTTCGATTTTTTTAACATTGACCTCAGATTTAATCAAATCGGCTACAGCCTCTATATCTTTTCTGTCTTGTACGTCTAAAACCGGAATCATAATACGGTGTAAGGGTTGCCTTACTTTTATCATTTCCTTTTTGCGCAACGATAAAACCATAGATGAAATGGTTTGTGCCTTTTGCATCTTGCGCTCTAAATCGGCATCCACCATTGAGGCATCATAAACAGGAAAATCAGACAAATGCACCGATTCTGATTTATTGTCCTTTAAAGGCCTTGTCAAATCTCTGTACAATTGGTCAGCAAAAAAAGGCGCTATGGGCGATGCCAATTGTGCTACCCTTAACAAACAGGTATGCAAAGTTTGGTAAGCCGAAATTTTATCTTGTTTGTAATCGCCTTTCCAGTAACGACGCCTACTGAGTCTAACAAACCAGTTACTCAAATTTTCTGTTACAAAATACTGAATGGCTCTGGCTACTTTTGTAGGTTCGTAATCGTCGTAAAAACTTTCTACATTTTTGATTAGAGTGTGTAATTCAGACAAAATCCAACGGTCAATTTCAGGTCTATTCTTTAAAGGTACTTCGCTCTCGGCATAGGTAAATTTATCAAGATTGGCATACAGGGTAAAAAACGAATAGGTGTTGTATAAAGTGCCAAAAAACTTACGACGTACCTCTTCTATACCGGCTATGTCAAATTTTAAATTGTCCCACGGGTTGGCGTTCGAAATCATATACCAACGTACAGCATCGGCACCGTATTTTTTCATCGTTTCAAAAGGATCTACAGCATTGCCTAAACGTTTTGACATTTTTTTACCTTCTTTGTCTAAAACTAAGCCGTTAGAGACCACATTTTTATAAGCGACCGAATCAAAAACCATCGCCCCTATGGCGTGTAAGGTGTAGAACCAACCCCGTGTTTGGTCAACACCCTCGGCAATAAAATCAGCAGGAAAAGCTCCTCTGTCTCCGCCATTTCCCCGAAGGGGAGCATCAATTAGGTCTTTATTTTCGAATGGGTAATGCCATTGCGCATAAGGCATAGAGCCCGAATCGAACCAGACGTCAATTAAATCGGCTTCGCGATGCATGGGTTTACCCTTGTCGGATACCAACACAATTTTATCGACTATATTTTTGTGTAAATCTACAGTGTCATAATTTTCATCACTCATATTACCGACTTCAAAATCGGGAAAAATATCAGCCGCCATAAAGCCGGCTTTAATAGCTTTTGCCATTTCTGCTTTGAGTGCGGCTACAGAACCAATCATTTTGGTCTCATCGCCTTCTTCGGTACGCCAAATAGGGAGTGGAGTCCCCCAATAACGCGAACGTGATAAATTCCAATCGTTGGCATTTTTTAACCAATTGCCAAAACGGCCTTCGCCGGTTGATTTTGGTTTCCACTTAATAGTTTCGTTTAATGCGAACATCCTGTCGCGCTTCTCGGTTACTTTTATAAACCAAGAATCCATGGGATAATACAAAATAGGTTTATCGGTTCGCCAACAATGCGGATAACTGTGTTTGTGCTTTTCTACATTAAAAGCTTTATTTTCTTCTTTCAGTTGAATGGCCAGTTCTACATCAAGCGATTTTTCGGGAACTTCTCCCTCTTTATAATAGTCATTTTTCACATATTTACCTGCATATTTACCCATCTGCTTGATAAAGCGTCCCTGTAAATCTACCAAGGGTACGGGGTTTCCGTTATCGTCTAAGACCAACATGGGCGGTACGCCGGATTCTTTGGCTACTTGGGCGTCGTCTTGACCAAAAGTGGGCGCAATATGTACAATACCTGTACCATCTTCAGTAGTCACAAAATCACCCGGAATAATGCGAAAAGCTTTATCGGCGTCTTGATAAGGCAAGGTAAAAGGTAATAATTGTTCGTATTGCAACCCGATTAAATCGGCGCCTTTGCATTCACCAACTACATAAAACGGAATTTGTTTGTCGTTTTCTTTATAAGTATCTAAATCGGCTTCAGCCGTAACTTGTGTAAACTTTTTGCCAAATTGTTGGTTTAAAAGGGCTTTAGCCAAAATAACTTTAATAGGCTTAAAAGTGTATTGGTTAAAAGTTTTAACCAATACATAATCTATCTTTTTACCAACAGCCAAAGCGGTGTTTGAGGGTAAAGTCCAAGGGGTGGTTGTCCAAGCGATAAAATAGGTGTCATCCCATCCTATCCCGAAGTCTCGGGACTCCCCAAAGGGAAGGACTTGTTTTTGTTCTTCCCCTTCGGGGAAGTTAGATGGGGCTACTTTAAACTGCGCCACCACCGTTGTATCGGTCACGTCACGATAAGTCCCCGGTTGGTTTAGTTCATGAGAACTCAGTCCCGTTCCCGCTTTAGGGGAATAGGGTTGAATGGTATAGCCTTTATAAATAAGTCCTTTATTATACAACTCTGCTAAGAGCCACCAAACCGTTTCCATATATTTGGGTTTGTAGGTAATATAGGGGTTGTCCATATCAACCCAATGACCCATTTTAAGGGTTAAATCTTCCCAAACATCAGTATAGCGCATAACCGCTTTTTTACAGGCCTCGTTGTAGGCTTCTATACTAATTTTTTTACCTATATCTTCTTTGGTTATACCCAATTCTTTTTCAACACCCAACTCAATAGGCAACCCATGGGTATCCCAACCTGCTTTACGCTTAACCTGATAGCCTTGCATTGTTTTGTAACGACAAAAAATATCTTTAATAGCACGTGCCATAACATGATGAATACCGGGAAGACCATTGGCCGATGGAGGCCCTTCGTAAAACACAAAAGGTTTGTTGGCATCACGGCTGGTGATACTCTTTTTGAATATATCATTCTCTTCCCAAAAACCTAAGGTAGTGTCTGCCACCTTAGTCAAATCTAAGCCCTTATATTCTTTAAACTTTTGACTCATCTATGCGCATTCTTTTAATGATTTGCGAAATTACATATTTTCTCAATACTATCTGTTTTACAGACCTAATAAATAGTTTAAAGGCGACCGGGTTGTGTTATTTGCATTACAAAAGATATCTGTTCAAATCCTTAAAATTGTGGCAATTTGTTTATATATTTGCACTTATTTAGAATCAATCTATATTAGTTATGATACAAGTGAGCGAAACAGCCAAAAAAAAGGCTTTAGAAATGATGCACGAAGGTGGCTATAATCCGACTACAGATTTTATTCGTGTTGGGGTTAAAAGTGGTGGATGTTCTGGCTTGTCTTACGAGTTAAAGTTTGATAATCAAACTTTTGACACTGATAAAATATTCGAAGCCAATGGTGTTAAAATTGCCGTAGATAAAAAAAGTTTCTTGTATTTGGTAGGCACAACACTCGACTATTCCGGAGGACTTAACGGTAAAGGCTTTGTTTTTAACAATCCCAATGCCAACCGCACTTGTGGCTGTGGCGAAAGTTTTTCGCTTTAATTCCCTTTAATTTTTACAGCATTAACTCTTATGAGTAACAAAACAAAATATACCGAAGAACATCTTAAAAAAGAGCTCGAAACACAAGAATATGCCTATGGCTTTTATACCGATATTGAATCGGATACTTTTCCGGTAGGCCTAAACGAAGATGTTGTGCGCGCCATTTCTAAAAAGAAAGAAGAACCCGCTTGGATGACCGAATGGCGCCTTGAAGCTTTTAGAGCTTGGCAAAAAATGACTGAGCCGGAATGGGCTAACGTCTCTTACAAAAAACCTAAATTTCAAGACATTAGTTATTACTCGGCTCCTAAAAAGAAACCAAAACTCGAGAGTTTAGATGAAGTTGACCCCGAATTACTTAAAACGTTTGCAAAGCTAGGTATTTCTATAGACGAACAAAAACGTCTGAGCAATGTAGCGGTTGATGTGGTTATGGATTCGGTTTCTGTGGCTACCACTTTTAAAAAGACCTTAAACGAACGGGGTATCATCTTTTGTCCCATTTCTGAAGCCATCAAAGAACATCCCGAATTGGTAAAAAAATATTTGGGCAGTGTGGTTCCCAGAACCGATAATTTTTATGCCGCCTTAAACTCGGCTGTTTTTTCAGACGGGTCTTTTTGTTATATCCCAAAAGGTGTTAAATGCCCGATGGAACTGTCGACTTATTTTAGAATTAACGAAGGGGGTACCGGACAGTTTGAGCGTACACTTCTCATTGCTGATGAGGGTAGCTATGTGAGTTATCTCGAAGGCTGTACGGCACCGCAACGCGACGAAAATCAGTTGCACGCTGCTGTGGTTGAATTGATTATTTTAAAAGATGCCGAAATAAAATATTCGACAGTACAGAATTGGTATCCGGGTGGTAAAGACGGTAAAGGCGGGGTGTTTAATTTTGTAACCAAACGTGCCCTTTGCGAAGCCAACGGCAAAGTCTCTTGGACTCAGGTAGAAACAGGTTCTGCCATTACGTGGAAATACCCGAGTTGTATTTTAAAAGGCGACAATTCGGTTGGCGAATTCTATTCCATTGCCGTTACCAACAACTACCAACAGGCAGATACCGGTACAAAAATGATTCATTTGGGTAAAAACACCCGTAGTACCATCATATCAAAAGGTATTTCGGCCGGGAAATCACAAAACTCGTATCGCGGTTTGGTACGTGTCAATGCGCGGGCCGAAAATGCACGAAATTTCTCGCAATGCGATTCACTTTTAATGGGAAATGATTGCGGGGCACATACGTTTCCGTATATCGAAAACAAAAGTAAAACAGCCCAAATAGAACACGAAGCCACCACCAGTAAAATTGGCGAAGACCAATTGTTTTACTGCAATCAGCGAGGTATTGATACCGAAAAAGCCATTGCTTTAATTGTTAACGGATTTAGTAAAGAAGTCCTCAACAAATTACCGATGGAATTTGCCGTAGAAGCCCAAAAATTGTTAGAAATTAGCTTGGAAGGTTCGGTGGGGTAAGCCCTATTTAATATTTGAAATTAAAGATTTAAAATTATGGCAACAATAACAATTTTTGAAGATTTAGAAGTTTGGCAAAACTCTAGAGTTTACGCCAAAAATATTTTTGATTTGGCTACAAAAGAAAAATTTAAGAATGATTTTGATTTAATCAATCAAATATTGAGATCATCTGGTTCGATAATGGATAATATTGCCGAAGGATTTGAAAGAGAAGGAAATAAGGAATTTATTCATTTTTTAAGCATTTCTAAAGGTTCGTGTGGTGAACCTCGCTCTCAATTATACCGTGCCTTTGACAGAAAATACATTAACGAAGAAGAATTAAATCCTGTTAAAAATAAAAGTATAGAATTAAGTAAATCTTTATAAGGATTTATTAAATATTAAAAAAAATCAGATATTAAAGGAAATAAATTCTCTTAGAAAGAATTTTAAATTTCAAATTTTTAATCTTAAATCAAGATATGTTACATATAAAAAATCTACACGCCAGTGTTAACGATAAAGAAATTCTAAAAGGCATAAATTTAGATATAAAAGCCGGTGAAGTACACGCCATAATGGGACCTAACGGCTCGGGTAAAAGCACTTTATCTGCTGTTATTGCCGGTAATGAAACCTATGAGGTCACGCAAGGCGATGTTATTTTAGACGGCGAGAGCTTGTTGGATTTTGCCCCCGAAGAACGCGCCCATAAAGGCATTTTTATGTCTTTTCAATATCCGATAGAAATACCGGGTGTTACCACTACCAATTTTATAAAAACAGCTATAAACGAAACACGTAAAGCAAGAGGTTTAACCGAGTTACCCGCCAATGAAATGCTTAAAAAGATTCGCGCTACAGCCGAACTTTTAGACATTGATCGCAAGTTTCTGTCGCGTTCTTTAAACGAAGGTTTTTCGGGTGGCGAAAAAAAACGCAACGAAATCTTTCAAATGGCAATGCTCGAACCCAAATTGGCCATTTTAGACGAAACCGACTCGGGTTTAGATATTGATGCTTTAAAAATTGTAGCCAATGGGGTGAATAAATTGCGAGACAAAGACAATGCTATTTTGGTCATTACACATTACCAACGTTTGCTAGATTATATTATTCCCGATTTTGTACACGTATTACACAACGGTAAAATTATTAAATCGGGCGGCAAAGAACTGGCTTACGAATTGGAAGAAAAAGGATATGATTGGCTTAAATAATTTGCAAAGCAAATTATTTGAATGTTCCGAGTTCCGGGTTTTGGGTTAATTGATGTTTAAGAATAAATTATGGCAACTATTAAAAATTTTGAAGATTTAGAAATTTGGCAATTAGCCAGAGCTTTATGTGACAATATTTTTAATATTATTGAAACTACAGCTCTAAAAAACGATTACAAACTAAAGGAACAAATCAATGGTTCTTCGGGTTCTATAATGGATAATATTGCTGAAGGGTTTGAGCGTGATGGTAATAAAGAATTTGGTCAATTTTTATCAATTGCAAAAGCTTCGTGTGGTGAAACACGCTCACAATTATATCGTGTTTTTGACAGAAAACATATTGATGAAGACGCTTTTAATACTTTAAAAGATAAAGCTTTCAAACTCAGTAATAAAATTGGAAGTTTTATGAGATATTTAAGAAATAGTGACTTCAAAGGTTCCAAATTTAAATAAACACAGAACGCAGAACACGAAACACAGAACACAATGGAATTAAAAGATAAATTAATAGGCTCATTTTTAGCTTTCGAAAATACCGGTTTGGCTGATTTAGATTCAAAAGTACATCAAGAACGTACCGAAGCTTTTAACAGGTTCGAAAAGATGGGCTTTCCTACAAAAAAAGAGGAAGATTGGAAATACACATCGCTAAAATCTCTTTTAAAAACTGACTATAACTTGTTCCCCGAAATAGAAAACAACATTGAGCTCAAAGATGTTAAACGCTTTTTTATTCACGAAATAGACAGTTATAAAGTGGTGTTTGTAGATGGTGTTTACAGCTCATTTTTATCTGAAACCACACACGAAGGTTGTGATATTTGCCTGCTCTCATCGGCCATTAAAAAACCCAAATACAAAATGGTTGTCGATCATTATTTTAATACCATTGCCGATAAAAACGACAATCTAACCGCCCTAAATACCGCTTTTACTAATGAAGGGGCTTATATCAACATTCCTAAAAATACGGTTTTACCCAAACCCATTCAAATTTTACACTTTAGTACCGGTAACAACATGGATGTTCTTTTACAACCACGCAACCTAATTGTTGTAGGTGAAAATGCCCATGTGCAAATTATAGAGCGTCATCAAAGCTTGTCAGAAAATGCCACACTAACCAATGTGGTTACCGAAATATTTGCTCAAAAACGTGCCATAATCGATTACTATAAAATTCAGAATGATAAACAATCGGCGTCTTTAATAGACAGCACTTATGTGTCGCAAAAGCAAAACAGTATTACCTCTGTCAATACTTTTTCGTTTGGTGGCAAATTGACACGCAACAACTTAAAATTCTATCATAACGGCTCACATATTACCTCTAACCTAAATGGCGTGACCATAATTGGCGACAAACAGCACGTCGATCACAATACTTTGGTCAACCATAAAACGCCCGATTGCGAAAGTCATCAAAATTATAAAGGTATTTATGCCGATAGAGCCACAGGTGTTTTTAACGGTAAGATTTTAGTACACAAAGAAGCCCAAAAAACCAACGCATTTCAGCAAAACAACAATATTTTGTTGCACGACGGCGCTAGCATAAATGCCAAACCACAGTTGGAAATCTTTGCCGATGATGTAAAATGTTCACACGGCTGTACCATTGGTCAACTAGACGACAATGCCTTGTTTTATTTGCGCTCGCGAGGTATTCCCAAAGACGAAGCCACAGCCCTGTTGTTATACGCTTTTAGCAATGACGTACTCGGTAAGATAAAAATTCCCGCTTTAAAAAGCCGTATTACCAAGCTCATTGCCCTAAAATTGGGTGTAAATTTGGGGTTTGATTTGTAGCTCCTCTTAATCTTATTGAACTGGGAAATTTTCTTGTTTTCGATACGTCAAATCATAGATTTGCCACTCAAACTGACGCAAAATTATATTTTCATAAATACTTTTTACTAACTATTTCTGGCATCGTATTTGATTTTCCGTTCAGAAATAATTATTTATTGAAAAAGTTTACTTTATTTCTTTTACTTTTTACCAGTTGTTTGACGTTCTCTCAAGACGACGATAAAACCCAAGGGCTTTTTTATAAAATTTCCTTAGCGGGAACCTTAATGCACAACAAAAATTTTGAACTTGGGAATAGTGACGAAGAAAGTTTAATTATATTAAATGCCCTGTTTTTTAACAACACATTTGGCCTACGAATTGACAACCGTTTTAGTGCGGGTCTCAATGTGGAATACGAAGGACACCTTAAACAAAACCTCAATTTTTTACCCGCTTATGTCAGTTTGCGTTATGTGTTGTTTGAATATGAAGACAATTTTTTTATACGGGGCGGTTATGGACAACTTTTAAAACTAAATGACAATTTTGAAAAAGGTGGTTTTTACAAAGCCGGTATGGGCTTTCAAATTTTTGATGACGATTACCGCAATTCGTTCCTTTTCGGATTGGATTTTACGCGTAAACAATATGGTTTTATAAGACAAGATAAAATTTCAAGTGTTTCTGTGTTTTTAGAATTTGAGGTGTTTTGAGACATTATTTTAACTGCTGTAAATAGATAAGAGTACAAAAACAATCGTTTTATAACTCGGTTCTTCCTTAGCTTTTTATTATTCTTTAAACTACCAATTATTATTTATATGGTCTTTTTAAATATGGCTCCTCCTTTCATTATCAAAACAATATTTTCTTTACTATTGACAAGTATTGAAATATCCTGTAAAGGATTTCCTTTGATAAGAAGAATATCTGCATAAGCGCCTTCCTCAATAACTCCTAATTTTTTAGGATACGGATTTCTGAGACCTGTCATTCTCATTAATTCTCCGGCTTTTGAGGTGGCTTGTTGAAGAATTTCTAAATTAGAGAACCATTTACTTCTGTATTCAAATTCTTTATTAACTTCATAAAGTTTCTTTACATTCAGCACCATATCTGTTCCAAAAACAATCTTTTCAAAACCAATTTTTTTAACATTTTTAAACAGATTGTCTAAGCCCTTATAGGCTTGGTCATGTTTTTTCTTTTGATTGGTTGTATAGCCATTTGGATAAAAAGTGAAGGCACTCACTTGAGGACTTAGCCATACACCTTTTTCTTTCATATACTGAAGTGTTGATTTGTCTAATAAATTTCCATGCTCAATACATCTAACACCATTATCTATTGCTCTTCTTATGCCTTTTGAGTTGTAAATATGTGAGGTTACATAAGTTCCCCAGTCTTTAGCGGCAGCTACTGCAGCACGAATTTCTTTTGGCGTATATTGAATTACATCTAATGGATCGGCTCTAGAACCTGTACCGCCACCCCCCGCAATTTTTATTTGAGAGGCGCCATTTTTTAAAACCTCTCTTACACCTCGAAGCACATTTTCTTCGCCATCGGCAATCATCATGTGTTGTTCTTTTACACCACGATCATATCTCCCGCCGTTTGATTTCCATGGTTCGTTATCAAATCTGTGGTCAGCATGGCCGGCTGTTTGTGAAATCATCGGGCCGGAGGGGTATATTCGAGGCCCCGAAAAGTCACCGTTGTCTATCAACATTTTTAAAGAAAAAGTATTCCCGCCTACATCTCTAACGGTAGTAAAACCATTTTGTAAAAATATTTCTGCGGCTTTAGCGCCTTTTAAAGCATGATAGAACTCATCTTTGTAAAGCAATTCGAAAGAAGATAATTGAAACATTAAATGCACATGGCAATCAATAAAACCGGGGGTTAATGTATAGCCCTTAGCTTCGATAATTTCTACCTCTTTCGACACGGCTAAAGATTTACCGATTTTAGAAATAACATTTTGCACAACTAATACGTCATAACCTTTAAGTAATTCGGGTGATTTTCCGTCAAATATATTGGCATTCTTTATCAAATAAGAATGGTTCTGCGTCCATCCTTTATTGGGAAATAACATTGCCAAAAACAGGATTAAAATAACTGTGTTTTTCATATTAATTTTTTTTGATATTCTTCGTATTCATAAAAGTTAGTGGTTTATCTATAAAAAAATATGGGTTTTAGTCTGATAAACTTACCGCTGTTAAATGTATTAAATTTTAGACAACAATTTTAACCTTAGTTAATTGTTAACGTTTTTTTTTAAACAGTATAAGACTATATTGGAAGTGACCTAAGATGCGAATCTTGTATTTTAACTCAGTTTTGGGTTTTAAACCGGCTTTTCTTTATGAAAGTTTTCTTGTGTTGGCAAAAATCCACATATACCTAATGTATGGCAGCTCTTTTTCGCATGGCCTACAACCGGTTTGACTAGGATTTGCTGTGGACTAAATTAACTGTTATTTTCTGCTATTAAATAGCTTTTTAAAAATTAGTCACATTTAATAAATTTCTAAATAACAATATGTTATGCCTGTTTTTAATTTTTTTTTTACGACACGTCATACCAAAAATTCAACCTTTCCTACCTTTTTAGAAATAGTAGGATATCCCAAAAAATATTTGAGAAGAATTTAAGGAAAAATTAAATTTATTCGAATTTCTTTCTAATGCTCCAATTCCCTTTGTTTTTGAATATGTATAGCCTAAAAAACCAATTTTACTTTCTAAAGCAAAACGTTCAGATACAAAATAAGTTATACCGGGGCTAATACCAATTGAGAAACTATTCGTTGTATCATCATCTTGGATGTTATAGATATCATTACGAAGGCTATCACGATTGTTTTTTGATTTTGAGTAATTTAATTCTCCTTTAAAATTTAAAGCAAATTTTTCAGTAATGGGAATGTATTTTTTTACATATCCAAAAACACTATATCTTTTGCTGTTATTTGTAAAACGCCTGTTTGAATCATCAATATAAGCCGAATTATTATCGCTATACCCATACCCAAGACCCATTCCGATGATTAAATTGTTTTCAATTGCGTATCCCAGACTAGGGTAAAAAGAAAAATTTGTATTATTGTTTTCGCTACTTCCAAAATCGTTTTTTGATTCTGAATTAACTGTGTATATTGAGATTTCTCCATCAATATTCCAAATACCTTTTTGAATGAACGCTTTTTCATTTTTTTCTTGTCCAATAGTAACACCATACGCAAGCAAGATTGCGATAAATAACAATTTTTTCATACTGTTTTTTTGAAGTTAAATTTTGTAATGGCAAATTTGATGCCATAAAATTAGGAATTGATGAAATGTTCAATTTTTAATCAATTATTGTTATAATAATTTATCTGGATAATTCTCTGCCTTCCACAGGCACAGCGCAGGACTATACGGTAGAGAAATCAGGTTTGCTAAACAAAATGACACAAGACCCCGATGTTGGCAACTGTCTTTTTATTCAAACTAATAGTAAAGTTCTATTCCGAATTCACTTGCTTTATGTGAAATTGTTTTAATTTGTTCTTCGTATTTTTCATTTATTCCCAATTCAGAAATTCCACTCGTTGCATTGTAAAATATTTTTTCTAAAGCTATATAATAATTCTCATCCCAATATCCGAAATCTTCAATAATTTCCAAGCAACATTTTACATAGTGTAATTCCAATTCTACATTGAGTTCTGTAATTTTCAGTTTTCTCACATCTCGAATTATTTTTCGTGCTTCAACTTCGCGTAAAACCATATTTCTCCCTTTTGGATAAATATATCTTTCCATTTCATTTTTGTATTTTTCAATTAGATGTTTAATTTCTCCAGTCACGAAAACATCCAAATAGGTTTTTACAGCGGGTATTTTTTTGTACATTTCCGAAACTATTTTTATAATTTCAGTTTTGTCCATTTCATTTAATTCCTTTTTGATTTCTTTTAGTGACATTTGTTGCGTTAAGTTCTTGAATTCAGGGTTATTTTTCCAATATGTTTTACAACTTTAATCTACCTATATTCTTTTATCCCTGCCAAAATACCCTTTAAAAAGGCGTTAAAATCAAAGTCGGGTTCTTCGGTAAGACCTGTACGTACCACGACCATATTTTTTGACGGTATGATAAACACCCTTTGACCTTGAAAACCGTTACAACTAAACATGTCTTTGGGCACATCGGGTAAAATACCGCCGGCATTGAGCCAAAAATGTGCCCCGTAACGGCCGTTTGACGTGTTGGTGGGTGTTTTTACGTAATCTACCCAAGTGCTGTCTATAATTTGTGTGCCTTGCCAATTCCCTCGGTGTAAATACAGGGTGCCGAATTTAGCCCAATCGCGGGTGGTAGCCCAACCGTATGAAGAGCCCACGTAATTACCGGCCAAATCGGTTTCTATCAAAGCACTGTGCATCCCTATTTTATCGAGTAAAGCCGTGTACCAAAAGTCCAAATAGTCTTGGTGTGTTTTAAATTTGGTGCGCAACCAACCCGAGAGTAAATTGGTGGTTCCTGAGGAATAATTCCAATGTGTGTCGGGGGCGTATTTTTCCGGTTTTTGGCGTTGGCGTTGGCTCATGTCTTTATCTACAAATAACATGCGGGTCACACCCGAAAGTTCACCGTAGTTCTCATCCCATTCTAAACCGCTGTTCATATGTAATAAATCGTTAAGGGTGATATTAGCACGAGTGTCATTTTCCCAATCTTTAAATAAATGAGATTGATTGATATTCAGTTTTCCTTGCTTTTGCAGGATACCAAACATGGTAGCTGTGATACTTTTGGTCATAGACCACCCCAACATAGGCGTAATTTTACTAAAGCCCTCAGCGTATTTTTCGGCAATAATATGATCTTTATACAAGACCAAAACCGAACG
>CAZMBM010000038.1:0-17457 GCA_964564475.1 uncultured Flavobacteriaceae bacterium
CCGTTGCCATTAATACCTGAAAAAAACCTGAATTCAAGAACTTAGCGCCAATTAATTTTTATAAACCTTTTGTTTTTGACAAATTCTTTAGGTGTTTTATCTAAAATCTCCAGTCTTAAGGCATCTATTAAAGCTTCTTTAGAAAAAGAATGGTGAATAACAATGCTTACTTCTCTTATGGGTTTGGGTTCAGAAAATGGAATATTACAGCCGGTATCATTTTTATTGACGGCCATTTCGGGTACTAATGTAAAACCACCGTAATTATCAACCATTTTTTTTAGAGCCTCAATGGAGCCACTTTGAAATTTAACAGTTTTTTTATTATCTGAATTATTACAGATATTTAAAACTTGATTTCTAAAACAATGTCCGCTTTTTAAAAGCCACACATTATCCAATTTTTCAATTTCTTTTGCTGAGATGGTTTTCTTATTTTTAATAAAGTCACCTTTTTGCCCATAAAATATAAAGGGCTCATTGTAAAGTTTTATCTCTCTAATAAAGGGTTCATTTAATGGGGTAACCAATATACCTATGTCTATTTCTTTCTTTTGTAAGGCCGAAATAATATTTGACGTTTGCATTTCATCAATTTCTAAAACAGTATTTGGATATTTCTGAGAAAAAGACCCTGAAATTAATGGAATTAAATAAGGAGAAATTGTTGGAATGACGCCAATTTTAAAATGACCCTCTATATTATCTAATTCTTTACTCACCATGTTTTTTAAATCGCCCACTTCGCGTAAAATTATTTCGGCTTTTTTTATAAACATCATTCCTAAATCGGTGGGTTCAAAAGGAGATTTACTTTTATTAAAAATAGAAAAACCTATTTCGTCTTCTAGCTTTTTAACCTGAATGGTTATGGTGGGCTGGGTTACAAAACATTTTTTTGCAGCCGTTACAAAATGTCTATAAGTGTTTAAGGCAATTACATATTCTAGTTGTTGTAGTGTCATTTAATATAGATTTTATCAATACAAATATATAAATTATTAATTTGATAAATATACAAATGATTGCTAAATTTGCACCATATTCATTAAATTAAAACATTAAAAAATGAAAAAAACAGCAACATTTATCATGGTGTTATTACTTCTTACAGCTTGTAACAAAGGTAGTGACAAACCAACAGATGGAACATCGGGTGCTACCGTTACTAAAAAAAGCAACCTGAACAAAAGAAGCGCTACTAATAGCGACTGGTGGCCTAATAGATTAAATTTAGATTTACTGCGCAAGCACTCCAGATTAACAAACCCTATGGATGAGGAATTTAATTATGTCAAAGCATTTAAAAGTTTAGACTATGTAGCCTTAAAAAAAGATATACGCGCATTGATGTCAGATTCTCAAGACTGGTGGCCGGCCGATTACGGCAGTTACGCCGGTTTATTTATTAGAATGGCTTGGCATAATGCAGGGACGTATCGTTCAGGTGATGGGCGTGGCGGTTCCAGGTCTGCGCAACAACGCTTTGCACCACAAAACAGTTGGCCTGACAATGCCAATTTAGATAAAGCAAGACGATTACTTTGGCCCATAAAGAAAAAATACGGTAATAAAATCTCGTGGGCAGATTTAATGATTCTTACAGGAAATGTAGCCTTAGAATCTACTGGCTTTAAAACCTTTGGCTTTGCCGGAGGCAGAACAGATGTTTGGCAACCAAACGATGATGTTTATTGGGGAGCAGAAGAAAAATGGTTAGACGACAGTAAACGTTATAAAGGCGATAGAAAACTTGAAAATCCTTTAGCCGCCGTTCAAATGGGATTAATCTACGTAAACCCCGAAGGACCAAATGGTAATCCGGATCCACTATTGGCCGCAAAAGATATTCGCGAAACATTTGGAAGAATGGGTATGAATGACGAAGAAACGGTAGCTTTAATTGCTGGTGGCCATACGCTTGGTAAAGCACACGGCGCAGCTAGTGCCTCTCATGTTGGGCCGGCTCCGGAAGCAGCTGATATAGAAGCGCAAGGTTTTGGATGGAAAAGTGATTATAAATCCGGTAAAGGGGCAGATGCCATTACCTCAGGTTTAGAAGTCGTGTGGACATCTACACCTACAAAATGGAGTCACTTATTCTTTTTTAACTTATTTGAAAATGAATGGAAATTAACAAAAAGTCCTGCAGGGGCGCATCAATGGGTGGCTAAAAACCCTAAAATGATGGTGCCGGATGCTTTTGATTCAGATAAAATGCACAAACCTTCTATGTTTACTACAGATTTATCACTGCGGTTTGATCCTGTTTATGAAAAAATAGCACGGAAATTTTATAAAAATCCCGATACTTTTGATGACGCTTTTGCAAGAGCTTGGTTTAAATTAACACATAGAGATATGGGACCAAAATCGACCTATTTAGGACCGGAAGCCCCAACAGAAGATTTAATTTGGCAAGATCCTATTCCGGCGGCTAATTATAAAACAATTACTAAAAACGATATTAAGACTTTAAAGAAACAAATATTAAACTCACATTTAACAATTAGCGAAATGGTCTCAACGGCTTGGGCTTCTGCGTCAACATATCGTAATTCAGACAGAAGAGGTGGGGCAAACGGAGCCAGAATACGCTTAGAACCACAAGTAAACTGGGAAGTAAATAATCCTAAACAATTGAAAAAAGTATTGACTGTTTTAGAAAATATTCAAAAAGATTTCAATGCTAAATCAACTACAAGAAAAGTGTCTATAGCCGATTTAATTGTATTAGCAGGTACTGCCGGCGTAGAAAAAGCAGTAAGCAATGCCGGTTATAATTATAAAGTGCCGTTCACTCCGGGCCGTACAGATGCTGTTCAAGAGCAAACAGACATTAAGTCATTTAATCTTTTGGAGCCGATGGCAGATGGTTTCCGTAATTACTTAAAAACAAAATACACCATTTCTACAGAAGAATTACTGGTTGATAAGGCACAATTACTAAGACTTACAGCACCCGAAATGACGGTATTGGTAGGCGGCATGCGGGCATTAAATGCCAACTTTGATGGCAGTAAAAACGGAATATTTACAACAAAAAAAGACAAACTCACCAACGACTTCTTTGTTAACTTATTAGGAATGAGCGTTACATGGGAAGCAACAGACGATTCAAAAGAAATGTTTGTAGGAAAAGATGTTAAAACAGGAGCCCAAAAATGGACAGCTACAAGAGCAGATTTAATATTTGGCTCAAACTCAGAACTGAGGGCATTAGCAGAATTTTATGCAAGTGATGATTCAAAAGAAAAGTTTGTAAAAGATTTTATTGCTGCTTGGACAAAAGTCATGAACCTTGATAGGTTTGACTTAATTTATAAATAAGATTCAGCGTCAATTATTATTAAAGTATGGCTGGTTGAAAAGCTTAATGAAATTATAATTTTTCTATAAAAATTTATGAGTATCGATTAAATAAAGAGGTTGCCTTTATGGGCAGCCTCTTTTATATTTTTCTTGAACAGTTCCGAAATATATGTTTATATTTGGACAAACACAGAAAAATAAATATTACAAAACATGAAAAAAATCCTATTTCTAGCACTAATCACCTTACTTTCCTTAAACAGTTACGCACAAATAAAATTTGAAAAAGGCTATTTTATAGATAATTTAGGACAAAGAACAGATTGTCTTATAAAAAATATTGACTGGAAAAACAACCCGGTTGAATTTGAATACAAATTATTTGATAATTCAAATAGAAAAACAAAAACCATCACAAGTGTTAAAGAGTTTGCTGTTTTAAATCATTCAAAGTTCAAGAGATTTACTGTTAATATAGATAGATCAAATGAAAATTCAAATGCTTTAAGCCTTAAAAGAGGTCCTGAGTTTAAAAAAGAGACCTTGTTTCTAAAGGTTTTAATAGAGGGGAGCGCTTCTCTGTACCAGTATGAGGCCAAAAGTCTTACACGTTATTTTTACAGTATGGGAGATGCCTCCCCAAAACAACTCATTTTTAAGTATTTTAAAACATTTTACGATAAAATCGGTAAAAATGAAGAATACAAACAACAACTTTTTAAAGACTTAAAATGCGGTAATATTTCATCGAATGAAATTATATTGAAGCAATATAAAAAACAAGACTTGATGAACTTGTTTATCAAGTATAATAAATGTAAGCAAAGTGATTTTACAAATTTTAGCAAAAAAGAAAAAAGAGATTTATTTAATTTATATATAAGACCCGGTTTAAAATATTCTTCATTAGCGACTAAGAACAATAAATCAGAAACGAGAAATATTGATTTTGGAGGTGCATTGAGTTTAAGGATAGGTTTAGAAGCCGAATTTATATTGCCTTTTAATAAAAATAAATGGGCAATTATTATTGAACCAACCTATCAATATTATAAAGCGGAAAAAGAAATAATTTATGCTCGAAGGCTTACAACCGTAAGAACAACAAATGTTATAGTTGATTACAAATCCATTGAAATACCCTTTGGGCTTAGGCATTATTTATTTATAAATGACAACTCAAAATTATTTATTAATTTATCGTACATAATAGATTTTCAAATGTCTAGTAGATTATATGCAGTAACAAGAGGTCTGTTTGATTTAGATATCAATTCAAGAAATAGTCTAACATATGGTGTGGGCTATAACTATAAAAATAAGTACAGTTTCGAGTTGAGACGCCAAACAGATAGAGAAATACTGGGCGAGTATTTGTTTTGGAGTACAGGTTTTAAAGGTGTGTCATTTATTGTTGGAATAAATATATTTTAAAAAATGACAAGTGTAGCAGATTATAAAAATAAACGGAAAATAATTTGAACAACTAATTTAGTGGCGTATTGCGGCGACTAATATTCATTTGGCAACTATTAAATCCTACTTTATGAAAAAAACATTATTAATTTTAGTCCTTTCGCTAGTACTTTTCAATTGTAAAAAAAAGAAGATAATTTAATAAGTGCTGATGACACTTCATATTTGCCAATGAAAACACCATCTTTTATAGGAAGCATCGATAAATACCCGTTTTGGTACAAATTGTTTTAGAATTACAACATCTAAATTTAATTCAACCTCAATTGACGATTACAATGCCCTTTTCAGTCTAAGGAACGACTAAATAAAGAAATTCCACACCAAGCCAAAACGCACGCTTAAATCACGAAAAGGATACCCCGGTGCCGAAAAATAATTATATCCCGTAAAACCACCATTAAAATTTTCGACCTTTAAAAAGATACGGGTACGCTGTATTTGAGCATTGATAAAAAAGTCCATAAGTGGAAAACCACCAATTTTAGTGTCGTTTTGTAAACTGAATTCATTTAACAGCGGATTAAAATTATTGGCAAAAAAGGCTGCAAAATATTTAAAAGTAATACCTGTTTGCAAGAATAAAGGATTGCCTTTAAAAAAGTAGTTTTCATAATACAAGGTGTTGCGGGTTACAAAATCGGGGACTCTAAAAACATCAGAGCCGCTAGAGACATTGTTGTACAACACAGTATTTACCAAGCCAAACTTGCCTTTTTTAAAACTTTTTCTAATCTTTATCCTAAAATAACGCACAGTGTTAGAGGCCTGCTGAACCGTTGTTTGACCTGTTGTAGCATCGTTTAATCCAAAATAGGTATAATTGCCAATATTGTTGAATTGGGCTTCAATGGTGCCGTATTTTTTGGTGATAATACTGGCGTGAATATTTTTGAGGCGTTGATTTTTTAAATCGTTTAGCCAATTGTAAGCGTCGTAATGACTGCGGTTTAATAAAAAATTAAAATTAGGCGATTTACTGGTAATTAATATACCCGCTTTGAGCTGATAGGCACTGTCCTTTTTAAAGAGCGCCTCGGCTTTAAGCTTGTTGCCACTTAAAGGCCCCGTTAAAATATTTGACGCGTCAACATTTAGGCGAAAACCTTTTAAACGGGCATGCCATTCACCTCCAACAGCTACAGAATTGCCTTTAAGTTTGTTAGGAAGTACTGTTGTAGTAAGCGTCGTATCGGCCGCATAACTGTAATCGTAATTGTAATTTTCGAGTTTAAATTTAACCTCGCCCAATACAATAGGGGCTTTAAGGCCTAAAAAAACCTGATTGTATTTCTTTTTAAAAACAAGTTTGTCTGAGACATTACCTGTTAAATTGCCAAAAACATCTGTTGACGAGACCGATTGCGAAAATTCGTAATGTGATAACTGGTAATTGAACACGTGGCCAACTCGTAAGTAAGATTTTTTATGACTCACAGAGTCTGTATGTTGCCATATTTTGTAATCTTGTTCAAAGTAATAGCGGTTGGCACGTAAAACACTTAAAGTACCACTTAAATTAACATCTAAACGAGAGCGTTGTATAAATTGCGGGTCATTATTGACAAATAAAGCAATATCTGAGGCGACAAGACCGCCATTTTCATTATTAATAATATCTTGAGAAACCATATGACCGCGAATACTGTACTTATCATTCTTCGTACGGTAGTTTAAGGTAAGTCTAAAATTGCCTTGACTGCTTAATTCATTCCTGTAAAAGCCCAAAGAGCGCAAACCTTTGTAAGCTAGAGAAAAATTTAAGCGTGGCGAGGTGTTCATCGTTAATAACGAACTGAGCATTTGTCCTTGTTGAAAACCTGTTTTGTGTTTAAATATACTGGTAGGTGTGGGAACTCTGTAATATTTAATATCTTTTACCGAATAAAAATTAAAACGTTTGGCACGAGCACCCAATATGGGGAACATATCTACATCGTTAAAATTATAAGCCAATTGGGTGTAGGTTTGCCCCATATTTTCAAAAGGCATTAATTCAAAATTATCTTTAAGCCTGTAATTGTGTAAATATTCTTTCTGAATAGTAAGAGTGGTATCTACAAAGGTGGTATCGTTGGTATGAGATATTATTTTATAATCGGTAAATTTGGTTTTACCTAAAATTTTAACTTTTATAAATTTATCAGAAATACTGTCGGTTTCGCTAAAACGACCATTTGAGATGCCTTTTTGACGCTGTAAAATATTACCTACTTGCGCTTCTGCCTGCCATCCGTAACAAAATAAAATAATAAGAAAAAAAAGTTTTTTCATAAAAAATAATAAGCGCAAAGGTAAAATAATTGTAGCAACTATTGTGTTAAAGTCCTTTTTGACTCCGAACTATAAAAATAAAATAAATATTTTTGACTCATGTTAAAGCATCACTATTCAAATTACAATTTAGAGGCCGGTACAGATGAAGCCGGACGGGGCTGTTTGGCAGGACCGGTTGTAGCGGCAGCGGTTATTTTGTCTCCCAATTTTTCACATCCTTTGTTAAATGACTCAAAACAGTTAACCGAGAAAAAGCGCCTGTTATTGCGCCCCATAATAGAAAAAGAAGCTTTGGCTTTTGCGGTGGCTTTTATCGACGAAAAAGAGATAGACAGCCTCAATATTTTAAATGCGTCAATAAAAGCTATGCACAAAGCGCTGAGCGATTTAAAACAACAACCTAAATTTATTATTGTTGACGGTAATAAGTTTAAACCGTATCAAGATATTTTACACAAAACCATTGTAAAAGGCGATGCCAAATTTATGAGTATTGCGGCAGCCAGTGTATTGGCCAAAACCTATCGCGATGATTTTATGGAAGCACTGCATTTAAAACATCCCGAATACCATTGGGATAAAAACAAAGGCTATCCCACAAAACAACACCGCGATGCTATCAGGCAGTTTGGTGCAACTGCTTGCCACAGAAAGTCATTTAGATTGTTGCCCGAACAATTAAAACTGGATATTTAGGAGGAATATTAAATACAAAGAATTTCCTTTAGCTTGGTCAGAACCCGGAGTTTATGAAATAAATTCAACCTCAAATAATTCTGCAAAGTGTTTTAAAATTTTCTGTTTAACCTTTTGTAAATCTATGGGTTTGCCCAATTCGGCCTGCATAGACGTTACGGCTTTACCGCGGATACCACAGGGGATTATGTTGTCAAAATAACCCAAATCGGTATTGACGTTGAGGGCGAATCCGTGCATAGTAACCCAGCGACTGCTGCGTACACCCAAAGCGCAAATTTTACGGGCAAAAGGCGTACCCACATCCAACCAAACACCTGTTTCACCTTCAATTCGTGTTGCTTTTATACCGTATTCTAACAAAGTCTGTATGATACATTCTTCCAAGTATCGCATGTATTTATGAATATCGGTAAAAAAGTTGTCGAGGTCTAAAATAGGATAGCCCACAATTTGTCCGGGACCGTGGTAGGTTATATCACCCCCTCGATTTATTTTGTAAAAAGTGGCTCCTTTGGCTTTGAGTTGCTCATCTGTGAGAAGTAGATTGTTAAAATCACCACTTTTACCCAAAGTATATACATGAGGGTGTTCTACAAATAAAAAATGATTTTTGGTAGGCAGGCTCAATCCGTCGTTTCTGTTGCGACGTTTAATCTGAACAATAGCGTCAAATAATTCTTCTTGATAGATCCAAGTAGCTTTGTAATCTTTTAAGCCGAGGTCTTGTAGGTGCACGTGTTGCATTACCTGTCGGGATTATTTAAGATAACCAAAGCAGCTATAACGCCGGGAACCCATCCCGCTAAGGTCAATAAAAAAACGATGATCACAGAACCACAACCCTTACCTATAACCGATAAAGGAGGAAAAATAATGGCCAGTATAACACGCCAGATGCTCATCTTAAAATTTTGGTAAAGGTCTTAAAAAAAAGCATACTAAAAAAGAGCTAATAAATAGCTAAATTTTATAGTATCTTTGCTTACTTATCTTTTAAAAATGGCTCATATAAGACAAGCAAAACTCAATCCGTGGCACTATTTGTTACTGTCTTTTACCTTTTTAATTATCGTCGGGGCGCTGGTTTTAAGTCTTCCAAATATACGAACGGTTAATCCTTTATCTTTTATTGACGCTTTATTTACGGCTACAAGCGCTGTTTGTGTCACAGGTTTAATAGTTGTTAAAACAACCGATTTTAGTTTGCTGGGGCAAATAGTTTTATTGATTTTAATGCAGTTAGGCGCTATAGGTATTATGACTATTACCACCTCGTTAATTCAGCTCATTCGCGGTAATTTAGATTTAGAACAACGCCTGTCTTTTTCGCAATTGCAAGACAGCATTAATTTAAAGAGTAGTGATGGTGTATTGCAATTTATTTTAAGGATAACTTTTGTGACCGAAATCATAGGTGCGGTTTTAATTGGTTTGGGTTTTTATTTACAGGGGTTTTCACCAAAACAAGCTATTTATCACGGTATTTTTCAATCGGTTTCAGCTTTTTGTAATGCGGGTTTCTCTTCTTTTGACGACAGTTTAATCGGTACACATTGGTTGGTAAAATACACTGTTATGGCCTTGATAATTATTGGCGGTTTGGGATATTTTGTTATTTACGAAGTGTATCACAATCGTAAATTTAAAAAACGTTTTAGTTTACACACAAAAATTGTGGTTTATACATCTTTATTTTTAGTGCTTGTGGGGGCGTTCTTTATCTTTTTAGTTGAGACCGACACCTCTGTAACCGATAGTCTTTTTCAGTCTGTAACCGCTAGAACAGCCGGATTTAACAGTGTAAATTTGGGTAGTTTGCACTTGGTAAGTTTGCTTGTATTAACTCTTTTGATGTTTGTAGGCGCTTCACCGGGTTCTACAGGAGGCGGTATAAAAACCACTACTTTTTTTATAGTCAATTATTCTATTTTTAAAGTATTACGCGGCGAAACATCTATTAATATTTTTAACAGACACATAACACATAAAATTATTTTGAGAGCTTTGGCCTTGGTAGTGGTTTATTTTATGGCCATTATTTTGGCATCGGTTTTACTGCTTCTAAAATACCCTTTTAACTTTTTTGATACTTTTTTCGAAGTTATTTCGGCATTGGGAACAGTGGGGCTCAGCCTAGGTATTACGGCTCAGTTAGGAATGTATGGAAAAATAATCATAATTTTGTGTATGTTTTTAGGACGTATAGGGCCGGCTACCTTAGCCATGATTACCCTGCGTAAACAAAAAGAAATAAAAATTAAATACCCCGAAGACAGGGTTGTATTAGGATAAAATTATGGCAAAAGATATTTTAGTAATCGGTTTAGGTACTTTTGGGTATGCGCTGGCAACCAAATTGTATGCCAACGGTAATAAAGTCATGGCCGTTGATAAAGACGAACATCTGGTCAATCAAATTAAAGATGATGTTACCGTAGCCCTTACAGCCGATGTGACAGATGTAGAAGTATTAGAACGTATTGACGCTCAAAAATTCGATTACATTGTTTTAGGAACCAGTAGCAGTTTAGAAACGGCCGTACTTACTTTGACACATTTACAAAAGCTTCACGTTAAAAATATTATAGCCAAAGCCAATACATTGCTTCAAAAAGAAGTCTTGATTAAATTGGGCGCCCACGAGGTTGTTTTAGCCGAATATGAAATGGCACAACGTTTGGCTAATCGTATTACACATCCAAATATTAAAGAAATATTTACGCTAGATGCCGATATTTCTTTAGTGAGTGTAAAAGTCCCCAAGCGTATGGCGGGTAAACCTCTAAAAGAACTCGATTTGCGTAACAAACACAAAATATCGGTTTTTATTCGCAAAGTGGGCGGTAAATCAGAAATCATCAGTAATCCAAATATAAAGTTTGACGAAGGTGACGAACTTTTTGTTGCCGGTGAAGAAGCCGATATATTTAAAATATTTGGATAAAAAAGCGCCCAAAATTAGTTTATAAACTATCTTTGCCGGCCATAAACGAGTATTAATTATGCAGTTATCTGAACAGGAAATAGTAAGAAGAGAATCTTTAAAGCGCTTGAGAGAGTTGGGTATTAACCCCTATCCTGCCGCACAGTTTAAAACCACCCATCATGTTAAAGAATTGCTAGATAATTTCGAAGTATTAGAAGGGCAAGAAGTGGTTGTAGCCGGCCGTATGATGAGCCGTCGTATTATGGGAAAAGCGTCATTTACAGCTGTGAAAGATGCTACGGGTAGCATGCAAATTTATGTCAATCGTGACGAAATTGCCCCCGACGACAATAAAACAGCCTATAATGAGGTTTTTAAAAAATTGCTTGATATAGGCGATATTATCGGTGTTAGAGGTGAACTCTTTAAAACCAAAGTGGGTGAGAAATCCATAAAGGCCAAAGAAATAACAGTACTGTCAAAATCGTTACGTCCCATTCCTATCGTTAAAAAAGATGCCGAAGGAAATATTCACGATGCTTTTAGCGACCCCGAAATGCGTTACCGCCAACGTTATGTCGATTTAATTGTAAACGATTACGTAAAAGACACTTTTATAAAACGCACTAAAATAACCAATGCTATTCGCCAATTTTTTAACGAACGGGGCTATTTAGAAGTCGAAACACCTATTCTGCAACCCATACCGGGGGGTGCAGCGGCACGGCCGTTTATCACGCATCACAATGCTTTGAATATGCCTTTGTATTTGCGTATAGCCAATGAGTTGTACTTAAAACGCCTTATTGTGGGTGGTTTTGATGCGGTGTACGAATTCTCTAAAGATTTTAGAAATGAAGGAATGGATCGTACGCACAATCCCGAATTTACAGTAATGGAACTTTATGTGGCCTACAAAGATTACAACTGGATGATGGGTATGACCGAACAATTGCTAGAAAAAGTAGCTGTTGAGTCCAACGGTAGTACAAAAGTAACTGTTGGCGATACTGTTATCGATTTTAAAGCCCCTTACCCACGTGTACCCATTTTAGAAGCCATTAAAATTCACACCGGTTTCGACGTGGCCGGCATGGATGAAACAGCTTTACGCGATGTGTGTAAAAAAGTGGGTATAGAAGCAGATGATACGATGGGCGTTGGAAAATTGATTGACGAATTATTCGGTTCAACCTGCGAGGCACATTATATCCAACCAACATTTATTACCGATTATCCCAAAGAAATGAGCCCGTTAACCAAAGAACACCGTACTAATCCGGCTTTAACCGAGCGTTTTGAGCTGATGGTAAACGGCAAAGAACTGGCCAACGCCTATTCTGAGTTAAATGACCCCATAGACCAACGTGCCCGTTTTGAAGACCAGTTAAAGTTGTCTGAAAAAGGCGATGACGAAGCCATGTTTATAGACCAAGACTTTTTACGCGCGCTTGAATACGGTATGCCACCCACTTCGGGCATAGGTATTGGTATAGACCGTTTGGTTATGCTGATGACCAACAACGCGTCAATTCAAGAAGTCCTCTTTTTCCCGCAAATGAAACCCGAAGTAAAAGCCGTTGCCATGACCGATGACGAAAAAGCGGTATTCGCTATTTTAAAAGAAAACTCACCGATTGTCTTAAACGATTTGAAAACCCAATCGGGTCTAAGTAATAAAAAGTGGGATAAAACCATTAAAGCCCTTACTAAAAATAACTTAGCCAAAGTCAATAAGACAGATAAAGGATTGTTTGTCGCATTGGTATAAGATGTTTTTGCGATTCCGTCTCAAAAGTGGCAATTTCTTTAGCTTAATATGCTTTGCTTTTATAAGATAAACACAGTGCCGTATTAATGACGTTTTGATATGACGTCATTGCAAAAGAGATTTGTAAAACCCTTTGTGGCATCTCATAAAGGTTAGTCAAAATTTATAGATAACAACAGCCTGCTTTTATAACTGTTTAATACGGGTTATTTTATTAAGAGATGTTTTAATTATAATTAATAGGATTATGTATATTTGAGACAGAATTATGAAAAATAAAATACTTTATTTTTTTCTATTCACGGTATCGCTGACATTTTCGCAGACAGAAGCCGCTTGGGTATATTTTACCGATAAACCTAATCAGGCTACGTATTTATCCAACCCATTGACAATGCTTACACAGCGCTCACTAGACAGACGTACCGTGCAAGGTATTGCCTTAGATACTAAAGATGTACCCATTAGTTTATCGTATATAAGTCAGATAGAAGCGGCTACGGGTATAACTGTAAAAGCCAAATCAAAGTGGTTAAATGCTGTTTATGTATTGGGTTTAGAAACCGAAATTAGGGCTCTTAAAACCAATTTTACTTTTGTGAGCACTATTGATTTTGCCAATAAAAATATTGCCCTCAAACAAAGTACAACTAATGTCAAAAAACAATCAAAATTTGAATCTGCTACAGCCAATTTTAATTACGGTGGTTCGGCGACTCAAATTACAATGCTCAAAGGCGATTATTTACATCAGCAAAATTATACGGGAACAGGTATGTATATCGCGGTATTAGATGCCGGTTTCCCCGATGTTAATACTTTTAGCGCCTTTCAGCGATTGCGTACTAACAATCAAATTTTGGGAGGTTATGATTTTGTCAATCGCAATACTAATTTTTACACAGGCAATTGGCATGGGACAGCTGTTTTGTCAACAATGGCAGGTTTTGTAAGTGATAGTTTAGTGGGTACGGCTCCCGATGCATACTATTACTTATTCATAACAGAAGATGTCAATAGCGAAACACCTCTTGAAGAAAGCCTGTGGGTGGAAGCTACCGAACGTGCCGACAGTTTGGGTGTTGATATTATAAATACTTCTCTAGGCTATACTACTTTTGATAATCCAAATTACGATTATACTTATGCCGATATGAACGGCAGTACTACTTTTATAAGTAGGGGAGCAGAAATAGCCTTTTCACGGGGTATGATTTTGGTTAATGCCGCGGGTAACGAAGGTACAAGTTCTTGGCATTATGTTGTTGCCCCTGCCGATGCGCCATCTGTATTGAGTGTTGGGGCTGTAGATGCTGCGCAAAATGTGGCGAGTTTTACGTCATTTGGACCTACATCAGACGGGCGTATAAAACCAGATGTATCGGCAATGGGTGTGGCTTCGGTTCTGGTTAATAATTTAGGAAACGTGGCTACGGCAAACGGCACTTCTTTTGCTTCGCCTATCACTTCGGGTTTGGTAGCGTGTTTGTGGCAGGCACATCCTAATGCGACCAATACACAAATAACACAAGCTATTAAAAATACGGGTAGCCTGTTAGCATCACCCGATGTGCAATTAGGGTTTGGTATTCCCAATTTTCAAACGGCTTTTACAACTTTAGATGTGGCTGATGAATACGATATACAAAAAACGGCTATTTACCCCAATCCTGTAAAAACGGAATTGTATATCAATACGTTTGGGTTTGAATATGTCAACATAAAGATATTTGATGTGATCGGCCATTTGGTCTTTCAAAAAAAAGGCGTAACGACGCAAAGTATCAACCTTTCTTCTTTGAAAAAAGGCGTTTATGTTTTAGCTTTACAATCGGCCAAACAACAAAAGACCTTTAAACTTATAAAAGAATAAAATGCCCAATATTATAAAAGAGCTTTTTAAAATAAAATACCCTGTTATTCAGGCGGGAATGGTTTGGGTAAGCGGTTATAAATTGGCCGCGGCGGTAAGTAATGCCGGCGGTTTGGGGCTCATTGGTGCCGGCTCTATGTACCCTGAAGTTTTACGAGAGCATATTCAAAAATGTAAACGTACCACCCACAAACCTTTTGGTGTAAATGTGCCGTTATTTTATCCCGATTTAGAAAAGATTGTTAAAATAATAATAGAAGAGGGTGTTAAAATAGTATTCACTTCGGCAGGCAATCCCAAATTATTGACCAAACATTTTCAAGATAACGGTATTATTGTGACTCATGTTGTGAGTAGTGTAAAATTTGCTTTAAAATCGCAAGAGGCAGGGGTAGATGCTATTGTGGCCGAAGGCTTTGAAGCGGGCGGCCATAACGGTCGTGAAGAAACCACAACGTTTACACTAATTCCTATGGTTAAAGAACAAATAAAAGTACCCTTAATTGCCGCAGGGGGTATTGCAACAGGTCGTGGCATGTTGGCGGCTATGGTGCTTGGTGCAGATGGTGTACAAATAGGTAGTCGGTTTGTGGCTAGTGTAGAATCGTCGGCACACAAAAATTTTAAAGAGGCTGTGTTAAATACACCCGATGGTGGTACCGAATTAACTTTAAAAGAATTGATGCCGGTTCGTTTGATAAAAAACAAATTCTACGATCAAGTTCAGGAGCTATACCGTCAAAAAGCCTCAAAAGAAGCCCTACAAAACCTGTTGGGTCGTGCCCGCGCCAAACAGGGTATTTTTGAAGGCGATTTAGAAGAAGGCGAACTAGAAATAGGGCAGGTTGCCGGCTTAATCCATAAAATTATGCCTGCGGGTGATATTGTTCAAGAGATTATGAATGATTTTTTAGAAGCCAAATCAAACCTGCTTAAAGACTTCTAAAATACGCTATTAAACGTATTGCTAATTTCTTTTTTATTGACGTATTTTGAAAAGTTAACCTTATTAAAATATGAAATTATGACAGCTATTTACTTTAAACGACTCCTTATTTATTGTTTTGTACTAACAACATCTTTGACTTTTTCGCAGAAATCTAAAATGTATAAAAATCAGCAGACACGCATGCGTGTAAAGTTTCCGTGTTATTATACGTCCTCAGTTAAAGAAAAAGAACAATATGTAACTTACAAGATGAGTTGTAAAGATTCAGATATAAATTATATAGCAACGGTAACAGCACACAAGCTGAAAATGACGGACGTAAAAAAGATGGTAAAAGTGTCTTTAGATGCTTTTACAAATAGTTTTAAAGAGGCCACAATTGTCTTTACTAAGGATTGGAATGTGGGAAAAAAAATAGGTACAAAAAGACAATTATTGTATAAAGGAAATTTATTAAATTATTATGTAATTATCAGTAAGAATAAACAATATCAGCTTATTGTTTTTGGAGATAAAGACAAATCGGATGAAAAGCCTAGAGATGCTTTTGTTAAATCGTTTAAAATATTATAAACCAAAAAAGCCCTCCGCATAGAGGGCTTTTTTAATAGAAAATAAAAATCTTAAAAAAGATTCATATCGTCTAAAGTTTTCATAACGGCTCTTACATGTTCTGCCGAAGCTTCTAATAAGGCCATCTCGTCATCGTTAAGTTTGAGCTCAACAATTTTCTCGATACCGTTTTTACCCAATTTAACAGGCACACCCAAAGCGATATTTTCCATACCGTACTCACCATCAAGCATAGCACATACGGGGAAGATACGTTTTTGGTCTTTTACAATGGCTTCTACCATTTGAGCAGCCGAAGCGCCGGGCGCATACCAAGCCGATGTTCCTAAAAGGTTGACAATTTCGCCACCGCCTTTTTTGGTGCGTTCAACAATCTCGTTTATGCGCTCCATAGGTAAAAAGTCGGTAATAGGAATACCACCCACTGTAGTGTAGCGGGGTAAAGGCACCATAGTGTCGCCATGACCGCCCATTAACACTGCCTGAATATCTTTGGGAGAACAATCTAACTCTAAGGCTAAGAATGATCTAAAACGTGCTGTATCTAAAATGCCGGCCATACCAAAGACTTTACTCGAAGGTTTTTTAGCCGTTAGGTAAGCAGCATAGGTCATAACGTCAAGCGGATTTGACACAATGATAACAATGGCTTCGGGAGAATGTTCTATAACCTGTTCTGTAACAGACTTAACTATCTTGGCATTGGTGGCAATTAAATCGTCGCGAGACATACCCGGTTTTCTGGGAATACCCGATGTAATAACCACAACATCAGAATTGGCCGATTTAGAATAATCGTTTGTAGAACCGATAATACGGGTTCCGAAATAATTTACGGGAGAAGATTCCCAAATATCTAAAGCCTTGCCTTCGGCAAGGTTTTCTTTAATATCGAGCAAAACAACTTCATTTGCTACTTCTTTTTGTGCAAGTACATTAGCACAGGTTGCACCTACATTTCCTGCGCCTACTACTGTTACTTTCATTATATTGAATTTAAATTTATTTTAATATTTGCGTGTTTAATTTCCGATACTAAATATCAATATTGGCATAAATAGCATTTTTCTCTATGAATTCGCGTCGTGGAGGCACTTCATCTCCCATAAGCATAGAAAAAACCCTGTCGGCTTCGATAAGATTGTCAATAGTTACTTGACGCAATGTTCTAAATTCAGGATTCATAGTGGTATCCCATAATTGAGAGGCATTCATTTCACCCAAACCTTTGTAGCGTTGAATTGTGGCGCTACCACCCATTTTTTGAACGATTAAGTCGCGTTGGTCTTCAGACCACGCATATTCTTTTTTGTTCCCTTTTTTGACCAGATATAGTGGGGGTGTGGCTATAAATATGTGTCCACCTTCAATAAGTTCTCTCATATACCTAAAAAAGAAGGTTAAGATAAGCGTCGAAATATGGCTACCATCTACATCGGCATCTGTCATAATGACTACTTTATGATAGCGTAGTTTTTCCAGATTTAAAGCCTGACTGTCTTCTTCGGTACCGATGGTAACGCCAAGAGCTGTGTACATATTTTTAATTTCTTCGTTTTCAAAAACACGATGACGCATGGCTTTTTCTACATTCAGAATTT
>CAZMBM010000039.1:0-17087 GCA_964564475.1 uncultured Flavobacteriaceae bacterium
ATAGGTAAAACATTGGGGGCGCATAAGGGGTCTGTGGCGTCAAATAAAACCAGCCCGTTTGGTAATTCTAAAGCAGTTATCACATAATTAAACCCGTCTCTTGTCGGAAAAAGAGGGATGCCATGGCTGCGCGTACTAATTAGTACAGGGTTTGCTTTTAAACCCGCTTCCCTAAACATAGCTACTAAGTTGAGATTTATATCTGCCGCATTACCTATGTGTTCTTGAAAAGCCTTTTTTAATCCCTTTTCTGTGTATTTGCCGTAATTGCCATTCCATTTTATCTGTGTTTTAATAAAGTGATACAGTTTGAGGGCTTTTTCTTGATCTGATTTGGTCTCACTTATTTGTGAGGCTACAGCTACCTTTAGAAAATTGGTATTTTGTAACTGTTTGCCAAAATAAAAGTTTTTAAAAATAGATTTGGCCACACTCTCCCATGTATTACTGTAAAATTTTACCTTTTTGCCGGGAAACTGTGTCGAAGTGTGTTCAAAGTGAATCTTCGCTATATAGTTTTTTATATTGTTAATTAAAGGTTCCTTTTTAATAGCCGGTATATTGCGTTCTGTAGCAGCGTAAACTATCTCGTAAAGGTTCTCAGTAGCTGTGTTACTACTCGTTTTTGCACCGGTACCATCAGAAGTCCTGTAGGAAAACCGGAGTGTTCTGTTTTTTCTGGAAGTTTCTACGTGTATTGGATAATAAAGATTGGGTTGGTATTTAAATGTATAATATTGTGGTATTTCTATTTTGGCTTCAATTTTTTTAACCGGAATCTTATATTGAAAAACAACATCACTGATATTGCTTGAAAAAGGAGAGTTTATAGTGTATTCCCATTCAACCACACTGCCAACTTTGGCATTGGGCATAGTGAATTTAAAGCTTGTCCAATGTTCAGAAGACTTCTCTTTAAAAATATCTTTATTTTTTAATTTGTTTTTGACAATTTTACCTTTTTCTAAATTAAATGTATAAGCCTTTATACTAGCGGTTTCTCTTAAGTTATTTCCTTGATAGACATCAATACTTTTTTTAGCCCATTCGAGACCTTCTTTAGAGTAAATTTTTATACGTTCATGAACTTTAGTAATTAATGAGAAGCCTTCGGAGTCTGTGTATTCGTAGTGTGTTCTTCTTTTTTTGTAAAGAATGGCGGCACTGGCAGTTGAATCTAGAGGATAAATTTTTTCTTGCAATTCTTGTTTAGAGACTTTCCCGAATTTAATTTCTTGAGCATGTGACGGTGGACTTAAAAAAATAAAGCCCAAAATAAAAAGGAGATTTAAATTTTTCATTGTTGTTTGATTAGTATGATTTTGCTGTTGTCTTTTCTCACAACACCTTTCCTGAATTTTCTGAAATTAGCGTATTCTTCTTTAGGAAAAACACCTTGTTTAACCATATAAAAACGCTTGTAAACCAATGTGCTGTCGTTTAATTTTAAAATATCTGTTTTATAAGTGCCAAAAGTAGAACTTATATGCGCCGACTTTGGCAAAGCCTCTATTTTATAAGATTTGGGCAGGTGTATAGTAATGGAGTCTTTGTCTAAATAACCATTGTCTATTTCTATTGGCAAAAGGCGGTTTAACATACGCTTAGGTATATAGGTACTCTTATTAAATGCATTAAGTGTCAATAATAGTCTTTCGCCACTTTTACGGGCATAATTAGTAGCAGACAGTTCAACATGTTCACTAAAAACATTTAATTTTTTATCGGTTGAATTAGTGAAATGTGAAATGGTAAGGTTGTTAATATTATCAAAGTAGGATTTGTAATATTTTACAGCTTCTTTAGGTGTTTTAAAGGCCAATTTAAAATGATTTTCAAATTGTACCCCCGAACTTTTTATTGAGAGCTCCCCTTTTAAGGCGCCCTCATCATTAACAGAGTAAGACCCAACGGAATATTGAAAATTTTCTTTTACATCATATACTTTTGTGTGCTTTATTTCGCCACCACTGGGTTTAATTACCAATACATCGCGGTCATTCGTAAAATCACCCACATAACCAAATGGATTTTTTTGTGTGGTACACTCAAGCCAAACCGTATCTTTTTCGGTAGGTAAATACAAAATAGCATGATTGCCTTGCATCGCTACAAAATCTTTATCTATATCTCTCTTAGTGTTGGCATAAACAATTGTGTAATAGGCATCTACATCGGCTTGTTTTAATAAAGCTTGTGTGTAATTTACCAGGGCTTTACAATCGCCGTAGCGCATTTTGTCAACTTCGTCGGCAGGGATGGGTTTCCATCCGCCAATACCAATTTGAACACTGATGTAACGCGTTTTCTCTTGCATATAGGCATATACTTTTCTGGCGCGTTCTATAGGGTCTTCAATACCTTTTACGAGGTTTTTGATTTCTGTTTTGGTTTGTTCAGAAAGTTGGTCTTTCCCGGCTAATAAATTAGAATACATCCATCGTCCAAATTCTTTCCAGTCGTTGGCATGACCGTGAACTCCGGCCAAGTTAAATGTATTTGGTGCCAAAAGTAAACTAGGCGCAAATTTTGTAAACATCGGACTAAAGGATTCTTTTTCTATAGCTTTTAGGTTAGAAACACTGTATTCTATACGTCCGTCGGTACTTAAATTTTTAATATTATAGCCTTCAAAATAATTTTCTTTTACCCTGATTTTAAACAATCCTTTGGGATACTTTAAAGTAAAATGACTTTTTTGAGTACTTGCATAATAACCGTGTATGGGTATCCATCTCGGATAAAAAGCTGTGTTTTCTTTTTCTACAACAGTTGTCAAATCTATTGTGTACGGGTATTTAAGCGGTATGTATTTGTAATATTTTAACCTGTCGTCACTGTACAGTTCACTTCCCGAAGCCGAATAATCTTTGATATCTTTTGATTTTAGTTTTTTTATTTCAAAACCCAAAGCATTGTACATCACTGCACTAATAGATTTAATAATGGTATGTTTGTCATAACCCACATTTATTTCGGCATCTACATCACCATATTTGTTCATTACAGTCACAATAAGGTGTCTTTTGATACGCATACTATGGGGCGACACCATTTCAATGTAGGTGTCGTCTAGTCTTATAACTGAGTTAGCATTTTCTTTTAAGTCTTCGGGGATGGTTAAGTAACTGTAATTAAATGATTGAGCATTAATAAATTGTGTTGATGTAAGCAAGAAAGCAAAAAATAGTTTTTTCAAAATAATTAGGCGGGGGTAATTAATATTGAAGCAATATACAAATTATTTTTTATTTTTTGAATCTATTATTAATGTAACAGGACCATCGTTTAATAATTTTATTTTCATATCGGCACCAAATATGCCGGTTCCTACTTTTTTACCTAATTGTTGCTCAAAAACCCTTATAAAATTCTCGTAAAGCGGAATGGCTACATCGGGTCTGGCCGCATCCATATAACTAGGTCTGTTTCCTTTTTTTGTATTGGCCAACAGTGTAAATTGGCTTACAATTATAACATCGCCATTATTATCTTTTAACGATACGTTCATTATACCTTTGGTGTCATTAAAAATACGCAGATTGATTATTTTTTTTGTGAGCCAATCAACATCTTCTTGTATATCGTCATGGCCTATCCCGATTAAGATTAAGAGACCTTTATTAATTTCACTGTGAACTTTATTATCTATTGTAACACTGGCTTGTGTTACGCGTTGTATGACAGCTTTCATTTTGTAGGGTATATTGCAGTTCGGTAGTTTGTGTCATCTCCCAGTACTAATTGTACATAATTTTGATAGCGCCAGCGGCTAATGGTTCCTTTTTCTACAGCGTCTTTAATGGCACAGTTAGGTTCATTTATATGTAGGCAATTATTGAATTTACATTTTGATTTGCGTTTAAAAAACTCAGGAAAATAACCGTCAATTTCTTGCGGATTCATATCTACAGTGCCAAAACCTTTTATACCGGGTGTGTCAATAATATAACCGCCAAAAGGCAGGCTAAACATCTCTGCAAAAGTTGTGGTGTGTTGCCCTTGTTTGTGTTGCTCAGAAATGGTTTTAGTGCTGAGGTCTAAATGAGGGGCTATAACATTAATAAGTGTCGATTTTCCCACACCCGAATGTCCCGAAAACATACTGACTTTGTCTTTCATCAATTGTTTTAAGGTATCGATATTTAGTTGGTTTGTTGCCGAAATTTCAAGACATTTATAACCGATGTCGGTATAGGTTTGGAGCAATTCTTCCCTATTAACGTTTTTTAACTCAATGTCTAAATCACTTTTATTAAAAAGCAAAATTGCAGGAATATGATAGGCTTCTGCTGTAGCTAAAAAGCGGTCTATAAAAGCCGTAAGTGTGGGGGGATGCTCTAAAGTTATAAGTAAAAAAACCTGATCAATATTAGCGGCAATTATATGTGTTTGCTTAGAGAGCTTAACAGATTTTCGGATGATATAATTCTTGCGTTTGTGGATGTTTGTAATAAGGCAATCGTTGTTGTCTAATATTTCGACGTCAACAATATCGCCAACAGTTACCGGATTTGTACTTTTAATACCTTTAATTCTGAATTTGCCTTTAATACGACAATTTAGTTTTTTGTTGTTGGGTAATCTTACATTATACCAACTCCCCGTAGATTTTATGACAATACCTGTAGTCAAGATAAATTAATTTTAATACAATAATACTGATATTTTGTATAAATTAGCTGTCTAATTTTTTAAAAACCAACCAAATATTATGAAAAGACTAATTTTTAGCACTTTCGTGCTGTTAGCATTGGGACTTATCCCTGCAAACGCTCAAACTTATACTTACAAGGTTATTACCTCTGTAGAATCTATTGTGCCTAGTGGATTAGGACGCTCTAGGTTAATATCTGCAAATGATGGAAGAAATTATGAAGATTATACGTCAACACAAAGTAGTGATAGTAAAGGTAGAAATAAATCAAAAAGAAGTAATATGCGCGTAAAAGGTTTTGACGAAACTAAACTGTTAAACTTTTATAATGTAGCGGGAATAAGGTTTCAAAATATTGCTACAAATGACGCCTTGGTTACTTCAAAAATTAATACAATGTCAGCAGATGGATGGGAGCTGGCTTTTGTAACGAGTGCTGTTGAAAGTGATGCCGGTAAAGGCGATGGTAAGGGAATCTTTATAACACGTTACGTTTTTAAGAAACGCAATTAATAATCAACATAACCAAACAAAAAAGCCCGAATTAATTCGAGCTTTTTTGTTGAAAAAATATATTTAAAAAATTACTTTTCTCGATACAGTTTTTGTTCTTCATCACTTTGAGTTTTTCAAAATTTTAATTTTGAAAAGTATCGAGAAGACTTTTATAAAAACCACTACCATTGACGTAAATTTAAATTAATTTTTACTAGGCAAAGTTGAATACAATTCGGCGTAATCTAACATTTGCTTAGCAAAATCGTTAGGATAAGTTACTTTTATGTCGAGTATTTTTCCTTCGGCATTAATGCTCGGTACCAAAACAGGATTTATAAAGCCCCCATAAGGCGCCGATTTAAATTTACTGTTTCTCTCTAAAACTTCTTTGAGTAAATTTTGATCTACCTTAACACCATAGGTTTCTACCAAAGCTTGAGCCGCTTTAAAATCGCCTTCAGATTTTATACGTTGTATTTCTTTTAGTAAATCGCCGAATAATACGCGTAAAGCCTTATAATCATTTATTTTAAAGTAGGTTTTACCGTCTTTTTTTACTTTTTCTATAACATTATTGGGCTTTCCTTTTTCATAAGCCCAGTCAGCTACTAATTGACGGTTACGCATATGGGCTTCTTCAAGATTGTCGCCAAGGTTTAATCTAACTAATTGGGTTAAGAGGCCATTTCTTATATAACTGTCGTAGGCTGCTTTTCCTAAGGCTTCGGCATCAGGCGAAAGACCGAGCTTAACCAATTTTTGATCGGGTAAATAGTACAAACCAACCAAATCGGCACGGGCCTCTTCTAGAGTAGAAGAATAGTTTTTCATGGTTTCTTTGGGTGTACCTACACCCGGGTTGATTTTACCACTGGCATGGCCAATTACTTCATGGAGTGCCGTATGTAATTTATCGGCCAATTGTCCGTATTTTTTTTCTAAAGATACCTCATCGTCAGAGTAGGCAAATTCATGCAATCTGCCACTCGAACCGGCATTGTTGTAAGCCTCTATAATATTACCCAATGAAACCGATTTTGAACCGTGTTTGGCTCTAATCCAATTGGCATTGGGTAAGTTTACACCAATAGGTGTAGAAGGCGACGCATCACCGGCTTCACCGGCTACATTAACGGTTTTGTACGAAACCCCCACAACATTTTTCTTTTTGTGCGCGTCCATTATAGGAGAATTATCTTCAAACCATTGGGCATTTTGAGCCAAGACATCCATTTTTTTACTCATTTCAAAATCCTTTATTTCTACGATGGTTTCGTATGAACCTCTATAGCCTTTTGGGTCGTTATAAACTTCAATAAAACTATTTATGTAATCTATATCGCCTTCGGTTGTTTCTGCCCAAGCAATATTATAATCATCCCAGGTTTTTAAATCGCCTGTTTTGTAATATTTAATTAATAATTCAAAAGCTTTGGCTTGTTTGTCGTTTTCGGCCACAGCTTTGGCTTTTTCGAGCCAAAAGATAATTTTATCAATGGCTTGTCCGTACATACCACCACTTTTCCAAACTTTTTCTACCAGTTTACCGTCTTCTTTTACCAGTTTAGAATTTAATCCAAACGATAAAGGCTGGTCTGGATTGGGACTCTTTTTATTTTTGTAAAAGGCATCAACATCGGCTTCGGTTACATCAGGGCCATAGAAATTAACAGCCGAACCCAAAAGCAGACCTTTACTGGCGTCTAAATTTACTTTTTTGGCATCTTTATCATTAAAAATAACATCGAAGGCTTTGCCTGTTAACTTGGCGTGACTTTTTTTAAGGATAGAAGTTAAATATTCAGGAGAAAATCCGGGTTTGAATTTAGCATTAGAATAATGATGGTGAATACCATTTGAAAACCAAATACGTTTGAGATAGGTTTCAAAGTTTTTCCAATCTTGGGTGCTTTTATCGCCGTTATAGTTTTTGTAAACACGTTCTAAGGCCCGTCTTATTTTTAAATTGTAACGGTAATTTTGATCGTACATAATATCTCTACCCGACAAACCTGCTTGTGTGAGATAGTAAACCAATTCTTTTTGTTTAAGGCTGAGATTGTCAAATCCGGGGACTTGATAACGCAGAATTTTAACATCGGCAAATTGTTCTGCCAAATAATCGAATTTTTTTTCTTTAGGAGTGTTATCTTTTGAACAAGAAATCAATAATAACGCCGTCATAAAGAATACGAGCGTGTGTTTAAGTTTCATAATAATTTGGATGGATTAATAGTCTCAAAGATACCAAAAAAATAGATTTCTTGAATGACTATGATAAAGATATTTTAGTGTAAGGCTATAGGAGTTCTTTATATCTAAAACAACTTGTTACATGGTCGTTTACCATACCTGTGGCCTGCATATGTGCATAAATGACGGTTGAGCCGACAAATTTAAACCCGCGTTTTTTAAGGTCTTTAGAAAGGACGTCGGAAAGAGCGGTTTTTGCCGGCAATTCTGATAATGATTTAAAAGTGTTTATTATAGGTTTAGCATCGGTAAATTGCCAAATATACTGACTAAAAGAACCAAATTCTTTTTGAATGGCCATAAAAGCTTTGGCGTTGCCAATAGTGGCTTTAATTTTTAGTTTATTGCGGATGATACCTGCATTGAGTAAAAGCGATTCGTATTTTTTGTCGTCGTACAGGGCTATTTTTTTATAGTCAAAATTGTCAAAAGCTTTTCTAAAATTTTCGCGTTTACGCAAAACAGTAATCCAACTTAAGCCCGCTTGAAAAGTTTCGAGTATTAAAAATTCGAATAGTTTGTCATCATCGTAAACCGGTACGCCCCATTCGGTATCGTGATAAGTAATATAAAGCGGATCTGTACCACACCAAGAACAACGTGTAATTTCTGAATTGTTTTCCATTTCTGAAAATTACAAACTTTTTAAATAACTTTAAGCTTGTAAAAAAAACACGCATTAAATAACTTTAAATCACAGGAGCTCCGGCCAAAATATCTGCAGAAGCACCGTCCTCAAAAGTTTTAAAGTTTTTATGAAACGACTGGGCCAACTCCTCGGCCTTAACGTCGTAAGCTACTTTGTCTTTCCATGTATTTCTTGGATTTAAAACTTCGGTCGGAACATTTTCACAAACCGTAGGCATAGCCAATTTAAAGACAGGGTGTGTTTCGTATGTAACCGAATCTAATTTTCCTTCCATAGCGGCTGTAATCATAGCTCGGGTGTATTTAAGTTTCATTCTACTGCCCACGCCATATGGGCCTCCTGTCCAACCCGTGTTGATAAGCCAGACATTTACACCTGTTTTGTGCATTTTGTCTGAGAGCATAGTGGCGTATTTGGCCGGATGTAAAGGCATAAAAGGGGCACCAAAACAAGCCGAAAATGACGGTAAAGGTTCGTTAATACCTTCTTCTGTGCCGGCAACTTTTGCAGTATAGCCCGAAATAAAATGATAGGCCGCTTGCCCGGGTGTTAATTTAGAAATGGGGGGCAACACACCAAAAGCATCGGCCGTTAAAAAGAAGATATTTTTTGGGTTTCTGCCTACAGAAGGTATCTGAATATTTTCAATATAGTCTATTGGGTAACTAACGCGGGTATTTTGTGTAATAGAAGTATCTGTATAATCAACTTCATTACTATTTGGTTTAAAAATAACATTTTCAAGTAAAGCTCCTTTTTTTATGGCCCGAAAGATATCGGGTTCATTTTTAGCACTTAAGTCTATAACTTTGGCATAACAACCGCCTTCTATATTAAATATTGTGTTATTGGGAGTCCACCCGTGTTCATCATCACCAATTAATTTTCTGTTGGGATCGGCCGATAGGGTTGTTTTGCCGGTACCCGACAAACCGAAGAAAATAGCTGTTTTTCCGTCCTGTCCAACATTGGCAGAGCAGTGCATGGGGAATGTTTCTTTGTTTACGGGTAAAATAAAGTTTAAAGCAGAGAACACACCTTTTTTTACCTCTCCGGTATAACCCGAGCCCCCAATAAGAATGACTTTTCGTTTAAAATTTATTATAGAGAAGTTGTGTTGTCGTGTACCGTGTTTTTCAGGATTTGCCAAAAAATGAGGGGCTTGAATAACGGTCCAATCGGGAGAAAAATTTTCTAACTCAGAAACATCTGGTCTTATAAACATGTTATAAGCAAACAAACTCACCCAAGGTAACTCTGTAACAATGCGTATTTTTAATCGATATTGTTCGTCGGCACAAGCAAAGACATCACGCGCAAACAATTCCTTGTCAGATAGGTAATCAATAACTTCATCGTATAAAGCTTCAAATTTTCTTTCGTCAAACGGTAGGTTAATTTTACCATCCCACCATACGGTATTTTCTGTTATATCGTCTTTTACTATAAAGCGGTCTTTGGGTGACCTCCCTGTAAATTCACCTGTATTTACAGCAAGCGCCCCGGTACTTGAAAGCCTTCCTAAATGGCGTTGCAGAGAGATTTTCTCTAACTCATCTGATGATAAGTTCCAATGAACTGTGGCATTTTTTAAACCTAGATGTTCCATAGTTAATCTAATTTGGTATAGTGGTTTATGGTTTTTTCTTCTTGATTATATTTAAAAATAAAATACTCCACCCTATTATAAACAGCAAGCCTCCTAAAGGTGTGATAAACCAAATAGATTTAGGATTGACGCCGGCAATGGTTATGGCATAAATTGAACCACTAAAAAATAAAATACCTACTAAAATAACCATGTTAATGCGGTTTTTAGATTTAGTGGTTAAAAAGTTAGAAGTATTGATGAAAAGTAAAAATAAAACGTGATACATTTGGTACCTAACGGCCGTTTCAAAACTTTTAAGCGCATCAGGACTTAGACTTTCTTTTAGGGCATGTGCCCCAAAAGCGCCCAATATAATAGTGAGAATTCCTAAAAAAGCAGTAATTGCTAAATATTTGGTCACCGTATAATTTTTGGTAAAATTAAACTTTTACTTAAAAAAAAAGCGATTTTTCTCAAATAAAATATTATTTCGATTTAGACTACATTTGTAAGATGCTAACAGACGACAATAGCTTAATAACGGTTTACACAACGTCGTTTATTCATGAGGTATATATGGCTAAAAATAAATTAGAGCTACAAAATATTAACAGCTTTGTGTTTGACGATAATATAAATTCTATTATTGGCACCTCATTTGTTGAAGGTTATAAATTAAAGGTTAAAATGAGTGATTTTGAACAAGCCAAAACAATCTTAAGCCTTTTTAAAATTTAAAAATAAATTAATTTATATCTTGATTAAAATTGTATTTTCGTCTGACAAAAATGAGATTTAAATGAGAAAAATACTAATTATTGGCGCCGGTAAATCATCCTCGGCTTTAATAAGATATTTGTTAGAAAAATCTGATTCAGAAAATCTTCAAATAATTGTGGGAGACGTGTCTAAAGAGATTGCCCTGTCAAAAACAAATAATCACCACAATTCTAAAGCCATAGAATTAAATGTTTTTAACAAAGACAATCGCCAATCTTATATAAAAGAGGCCGATATAGTTATCTCTATGTTACCGGCCAGATTTCACTTAGAAGTCGCCAAAGATTGTGTGGCGTTTAAAAAGAATTTAGTCACACCTTCTTACATCAGTAAAGACATGCAAGATTTAAACGATGATGTTTTAAAAAAAGGCTTGGTTTTTATGAACGAAATTGGTGTTGATCCCGGGATTGACCATATGAGTGCGATGCAGGTTATTGATCGCATTAGAGAAAAAGGTGGTAAAATATTGCTTTTCGAATCTTTTACGGGTGGTTTGGTAGCCCCCGAAAGTGACGATAATTTGTGGAATTACAAATTTACCTGGAATCCGCGCAATGTGGTTGTGGCAGGACAAGGGACTGCCGCCAAGTTTATTCAAGAAGGCGCTTATAAATATATTCCGTACAAAAAATTGTTTAGGCGCACCGAAATTCTCGAAATTGACGGTCACGGAAAATTTGAAGCCTATGCCAATCGTGATTCCTTAAAATACCGTCGTATTTATGGCTTAGACGATATCCTTACACTTTACAGAGGCACCATTCGCAGGGTCGGTTTTTCGCGGGCGTGGAATATTTTTGTGCAACTGGGCATGACAGCCGATAATTACACTATGGAAGGTTCAGAAAATATGAGCTATCGCGATTTTACAAATTCTTTTTTAGCCTATAATCCTAACGACTCAGTCGAGTTAAAACTGCGTCATTATCTAAAAATAGACCAAGATGATATCATCTGGGACAAACTGGTAGAACTCGATATTTTTAGTGCCACAAAAAAAGTGGGGATAAAAGACGCTACGCCGGCCCAGATTTTACAAAAAATATTATCCGAAAAATGGCGCTTGGGTTCCGACGATAAAGATATGATTATTATGATGCACAAGTTTGGCTATGAGCTTGACGGTAAACGCAAACAAATAGAATCGAGTTTGATGGTAAAAGGCGAAAACCAAACTTTTACGGCTATGGCCAATACCGTTGGCCTACCGGTAGGCATAGCCGCTCTTAAAATACTCAATAAAATTATTACCAAACCGGGCGTACAATTGCCCATAACCAAAGAAGTTTACAACCCTATTTTAGAAGAACTAAAAGACTACAGCATTTCTTTCGAAGAAAGGCAGGTACCCTATTTAGGGTATAATCCTGATAATATTTTTGGGTAGTTTGTCTATACAAAACTGTTTTAAATGTTTAAAAATAAAAGTGATTTAAGATTCATTGTCGGGCTGATATTACTTCATCTTTTATTTTTTATTTTTGCGGTGTATCATAACAATTATTACCCTTTTTTAGGTTCTAATTTTAAATTAACAGACCCTTATCAATATCTAACCGAAGCTAAAAATATAATTGAGCACGGTGTTTTTTATTGTGGCGATTTAACTAAACCTATTAATTTTGACCTTTACACTTTAAGACCACCCGGATACCCTTTGTTTTTATCGTTATTTTATCTGTTAAAAGCGCCCCTATACGTCATCATATTTTTCCAAAATATTATTTCTATAATTTCTATATTTTTAGTTAGAAAAACTATTTTACTTTTTAATTACAAGAAAAAATATGACGCTTTATTTATCGGATTGCTGTTGTTAACACCTTCGCAATTTATCTATGCCAACACTATTTTTGCTGAGGTTATTTTTCAATTTTTTATCGTATTAATGTTTAGAAATGCCTTGCGGTATTTTTATTTTAAGGAGAAGAAATATTTAGTTTGGTATAATTTGGCACTCGTTTTAGCGGCCTTTACAAAGCCGGTTATGTATTTATTTGTGGCTCCAAGTTTACTTTATATGCTATATTTGTCATATAAAATAAAAAAATACTATCCGGTTGTCTTGTCAATTGCACCTATTTTGGCCGTTTTATTGTTGATGTCTTGGAATAAAAAACGCACAAATACTTATCAGTATTCCAGTATCCAAACCATAAATCTCTTAAATTACAATACCCGTCTTTTTGTAATGAGTAAAAAAGGGACAGATTTTACAGATAAATTTTTAGACAGTATTCATAATAAAGCTGATAAAATTCAAGACTATGCAGAAAGAACCACTTATTTAAACAAGGCTAGCCAAAATTATCTGCGTCACAATTTATTTGGGTATGGTTTTTACCATTTGCAAGGCAGTATTTTGGCTACGCTAGATCCGGGCCGATTCGATATTTCTAATTTCTTTTTGCGCAACACTAAAAACGTCAAGCAGAAAGGTATTTTATTTCATTTAAATAATGGTGGTGTTTTAAGTGTGATAAAATTTTTAATCGACACGTATTCTATACCATTACTGCTGTTTTTAGGGTTAATTACGGTTTTTAATATTTTTAAATTGGTGAGTTTGATTTTTTTTGTCTTTAATAAGAAAATCAATTTAAATTTTAAAATAATAGTTTTGGGCTTGTTACTTTATATTATTTTGTTGGCGGGGCCTGTAGGGGCATCGCGGTATATTATGCCCTTAGTACCTATAATTATTGGCGTTGTTTTAATTGATAATTTCTTTATAGAAAAATTAGTTCAAAAAGGAAGTTCATATAAAAATATAAGCCACAATGTCTAACCCTATTCATAAAACGGCTATAATTATTGGTGCAGGACCTGCAGGTTTAACGGCGGCCTATGAATTGTTAAGACATACTAAGATTATACCCATAGTTGTAGAAATGTCTTCAGATATGGGAGGCATTTCAAAGACGGTGAATTACAAGGGGAATAGAATGGACATTGGCGGCCACCGCTTTTTCTCTAAATCGCAACGGGTGATGGATTGGTGGCAAAATATACTACCCATTCAAAACGATTTAAAAAGTAATTTTGTAAATATAAACTATCACAGAAAAGAAAATATAATTCCTCTGAATAAAAAGAATTCTTCAGAGAAGTCATCCGATAAGGTTTTACTCATCAGAAATCGTATTTCTAGAGTTTATTTTTTGCAAAAGTTTTTTAGCTATCCTATTTCTTTAAGTTTCCAAACGCTTTCAAAATTAGGATTTATAACCACTCTTAAAATTGGGTTTAGCTATGTGTTTATAAGATTATTCCCTATTAAAAAAGAAGCCTCTTTAGAAGATTTTTTTATTAATAGATTTGGCAAAACCCTTTATCTGACCTTTTTTAAAGATTACACCGAAAAAGTTTGGGGAAAATCTTGCAAAGAAATTCCGGCAGAGTGGGGTGCGCAGCGTATAAAAGGCGTCTCTGTGGGAAAAGCTATACAGCATGCACTCAAACAAATTGTTTCTAAAAAAAATGATATCAACCAAAACAATACAGAAACCAGTTTAATAGAAAAGTTTTTATACCCCAAATTCGGACCGGGGCAAATGTGGGATGAGGTAGCCAAAATTGTTAAAGAAAAAGGAGGCGACATCTTAGTTAACTCGAAAGCTACGGCCATAATTTCAGAAAAAAACAGGGTGAAAAGTATTACCATAACCGACGTTTTAAACAATAAACAAACAACTTTAAAAGGTGACTATTTTTTTTCTACTATGCCTGTTAAAGATTTGATAAATGGTTTTAAACCCCTACCCCCTTCACCTGTTGTAGAAGTTGCCAATAAGCTACAATACAGAGATTTTATCACAGTTGGGCTTCTTTTAAAAGAGCTCAAAATAAAACCTGAACTTAAAAATAAAACAGCCCGTAATCTCATATCAGATAATTGGATATACATCCAAGAAAAATCGGTCAAAATAGGACGCCTGCAAGTATTTAATAATTGGAGTCCGCATTTGGTTAAAAACCCTGAAAATGTGTGGTTAGGCTTAGAATATTTTTGCAATGAAGGCGATGTTTTATGGCGAAAAAAAGACCAAGAGTTTATAGAATTTGCCATAGAAGAGCTAGTGTCTATAAACATTATAGAAAAAGAGGCTGTTTTAGATGCGACCCTTATTAGGATGCCCAAAACATACCCGGCTTATTTTGGCGGCTACGATAAGTTTTCAGATATTAGAGATTATACAGATACCATTGAGAATTTGTTTCTGGTGGGTAGAAATGGTATGCATAAATACAATAATCAAGATCACTCTATGCTAACAGCAATGGCAGCTGTAGGAAACATAAAAAATAATATAATTTCTAAAGATAATATTTGGGCTATAAATACCGAGCAAGAGTATCACGAAAAATCTTAATCTGCATTTTCGAATAACTTTTTACCTATTTTTTAAGACTTCGGTGTAAATAATAGGGTTTTCTTCTGTTGTCGGTACAACTATTTTCTAAATAAAAAATTGTATTATCTTGGCAGCTGCTAACTAAAAAATATTACTGTCATGAGTTCTACTGCCGGAATTGTCTTGGCTTTATCTTTAATAATTATCATGTTTGGTATGGGATTGTCTCTTACCACTACAGATTTTAAAAAGATATTGCTCTATCCCAAAGCTTTTTTTATTGGTATTACAAGTCAAATGATTATACTGCCACTTATAGGTTATTTTATTGCTACAGGTTTACACCTATCGCCAACGGTAGCCGTTGGGGTTATGTTGTTGGCGGCCTGCCCCGGGGGTGCCACATCTAATATGCTTACCCATTTGGCTAAAGGCGATTTAGCTCTGTCGGTTTCTTTAACAGCCGTGTCTAGTTTGCTGTCAATTATCACCATTCCTTTAATTGTCCAATTTGCGCTTGAAACATTTGCCAGCCAAAATCAAGAAGTTACTTTAGATGTCATAACGATGATTAAACAATTATTTGTTATTATAATTATTCCGGTAAGTATAGGGATGCTTGTAAAACACTTATTTCCAAATTTTTCTCTTAGAATGGAAAAACCCATAAAAATAGCTTCTGCTGTTATTTTTATACTGGTTGTTGTGGGTGTTACTTATAGTATAAGAGATGTTTTTATGCATTATTTAAACGAAGCGGGTTTGCCATCTATACTGCTTAATATAACAACGATGTTAACAGGTTTTATGTTGGCGGTTTTATTTAAACTTACACGTAAACAGGCCATAAGCATTTCTATAGAAACGGGAATTCAAAATGGGACTTTAGCTATTGCCGTGGCTACCATTGCCTTAAATAATGCGGCCTATTCTATTGTGCCGGCTATTTATGGTTTACTGATGTTTATAACCGGTGCGCTGATTATCGTTTTTAGAAAGTCGTTAGGTGTTAGGTAAAAACTAAAGTTTAAGGTAAAAATCTTTAACCAATTTTATATAAGCTTCGGTATAATTATGACGGCTGATTTCTATAACCAACGTGTCTGTTTTTACCTGTGTTTTTTTAAAAGATAATTGCAATAAACTGCGTTTTATAGGGGTCGTTCCAGTTCCTTTTACCCGTGTTATCCTTTGCGGATACAAATTATTTTCTGAAGCCACATTTAAGAAGTTCTCTTCATCTGAATGTGGTATGATAAAAGCGCAACTACCTTTTTCTGAGAGCAATTTTGATGTTTTCTGCAAAAGGGTTTTATAGGTCAGTTTTCCTGTATAACGTGCCAAGTTTCGTTTGGCGTCATTAGCTTGTAAACCACTGTTAAAGTAGGGCGGATTGGAAACAATTAAATCGTAGCTGTCTTCAATGTCATCGGCAAAAGCCTGAAAAGAACTGTGATAACAAAACAGGCGGTTGTTCCAAGCTGAATTTTCGAAATTTTCTACAGTTTGTTCGTAAGCATCGGGCTCTATTTCTACGGCATCTATTATTTCGGCATCGCTGCGTTGTGCCAGTTGTAAGGCAATGAGTCCTGTACCGGAACCGATATCTAAAATACTATCGATATCCTTATCAATTTTTACCCAAGCACCTAATAAAACACCGTCGGTACCCACCTTCATAGCGGCTTTTTCTTGTTGGATGTTAAAATGTTTGAATTTAAAAACCGACATGAGTTAGTTTAAATACAAATCAATCAACCCATCAGGTGCCTCAATGTGCATTTCTTTTTTAACGCGGTCAACTTTTTTAATAAAATCGTCTAACAATGGGACTAAAATAGGAGTGTTTTTAGTGTGCTTAATTTCTAGAAAGGTTTGGGCGGCACTGTCATTTACGGCTTCAATAGTACCAATAAAACCTTTGTTTTTATCGAGGACTTTAAAACCTATAATTTCGTGGTAATAAAATTTGTTACCCGTTAATTTTGGTAGTAGAGAAAGGGGTAAGTAAACACCGGCATTTAAAAGGCTTTCGGCGTCTTGCTGACTGTTAACTTCTTCAAATTTTACACGGAGTTTGTTGCCTTTTTGTAAGAGCGATTTTTGTATAAAAAAAGGAACCAGATTGGGGCCTAAGGCCACAAAAACTGATTCCATATTTTTGTAAAGTTCGGGTTCGTCTGTGTCTAAAGCGATAACAACTTCGCCCTTAAAACTGTGTTTTCTGGCAATACGCCCAAGATAAAAACAGTCTTCTTTGCGCATAAGGCCAAAAATAAATTAAGCTTTTTCTTCAGAATC
>CAZMBM010000040.1:0-17047 GCA_964564475.1 uncultured Flavobacteriaceae bacterium
CACCCAAAGATGCGCCACCACCACCAAAAATTAAAGAACGCAATATTTTTGAAGTTAATATAAACAGAAATAATAAACTGTTTGTAGAAGGCGATGTGATGGAGCTTAGAGACCTTAAACAAGCCGCCAAAGATTTTATCGACAATGGCGGCGCTGCAATAGATGCTAAAGACCCTAAAGGTAATTCAATTTATTGTTCGTATTGTGAAGGCGCTAGAGATCCAGATTCATCTGATAACCCCAGAAAAGCTGTTATTTCTTTACAAAATGACAGGGGAACGTCTTATGAAACCTACATTGCTGTTCAAAACGAATTGGTAGCAGCTTATACAGAACTAAGAAACAGGTATGCCCAAAAGAAATTTGGTAAAAAGTTTGATGAGCTTAAGGTTGAACAACAAAAGGTTATCAAAAAGGACATATATCCCCAAATTATATCAGAAGCAGAACCAACTAAATCATAATCTAATTTTATACTATGTCTAAATTTGCAAAAAAGAAAAAAGGATTACCCGCTATATCTACAGCATCTTTACCCGATATTGTATTTATGTTATTATTCTTTTTTATGGTAACGACTGTAATGCGCGAAACAGATCAACTTATAGAATTAAGTGTTCCTACCGCCACAGAAGTTAAAAAATTAGAGCGTAAAAATTTAGTTAGCTATATTTATGTTGGGAAACCCAAAGAAAAATATAGGGCTAAATATGGTAAAGCAGATAAGATTCAGCTCAATGATAAATTTGCCTCTATTAATGAAATAGGTCCTTTTATATTAGCAGAACGCGCTTCTAAAAAAGAAGAAGAAATTCCTTATATGACAACATCTATCAAAGCTGATAAAAAGGCGAGTATGGGAATTATAACTGATATAAAACTTGAACTTAGAGACGTAAATGCGCTAAAAATTAATTATGCTACTCATAAAGGAAAATCATCTGAGTAATATTTTTAATTAAGAGATATATTAAAAAAAAAGCTACCCTTACGGTAGCTTTTTTTATTTAATAAAGTAAATATGATGTTAAAATTATACTGCCTATTCCTGTGCTAAATCCGGTTATTAATTCTGCAGGACTGTGTGCTTTTAACAGGAGTCTGGCCGTTGCCAACAGGCCAATTAAAAACAACAATAAAGCAATCAGGTAAATTAAATTGAGTTTATAAAACAGGCTTATAAGAATTATATAGGCTGTAAAACCACTAATACCTGTTAGGTGCAAGCTCGTTTTGAAATTTAAGAGCAACAATAAATAAACAAAGCTCAATGCCATAAAAGTGGCAAAAAATAAAAGACTGAGCAATTTAAATTGTGGTAAACTAAAAAAGATTTTTCCTAAAATAAAACAGATAATTAAAAAGCTGATTACGGGAATTCTACGTTCTCTGACATTTTCAATCTCATAATTCGATATTATTTTCAAGTTTTTAAACAATACTAAAAGTAATAAGGGGATAATATAAGAGCCTAAAAAAACAAGACTAACAATAATGTAAATTTGCTTTAACGGATAGTAAGACGGCACTAAAATAAAATAGGCCAATGTGGCAATAGTAGGTAATAAAACGGGGTGTAATATTGTTGATATGTATTTAGAAAACTTGTGCAAAAGTTAGAATTGTTTTCTTAATCGGGCAACGGGTAAACCCAATTGTTCTCTGTATTTGGCTACGGTACGTCGCGCTATGGGGTAGCCTTTTTGTTTGAGTAATTCCGATAATTTATCGTCGGTAATAGGTTTCTTTTTATCTTCTTGTTCGATAATATTTTGCAATATTTTTTTTATCTCTTTGGTGGATACATCGTCGCCTTGATCGTTTTTCATAGACTCAGAAAAGAACTCTTTTATCAGTTTTGTTCCGTAAGGTGTATCAACATATTTGCTATTGGCAACACGTGATATGGTAGAAACATCCATATTCACCTTTTGAGCAATATCTTTTAGAATCATGGGTTTTAATTTGCGCTCGTCACCGGTTAAAAAGTACTCTTCTTGATAGTTCATAATGGCTGTCATAGTGAGCATAAGTGTTTGTTGACGTTGTTTAACGGCATCGATAAACCATTTGGCGGCATCTAATTTTTGCTTGACAAAAAAAACAGCTTCTTTTTGAGACTTACTTTTAGTTTTAGATTCTTGATAGCCCTTTAGTAAATTATTGTATTCTCTTGAAATATGTAACTCGGGAGCATTACGGGCATTTAATTGTAGGCTCAAAATACCTTCGTCAATAGTAATGGTAAAATCAGGAATAATTTGTTCTACTATTTTGGTGTTTCCGGTATAATTACCTCCCGGTTTTGGATTTAGTTTTTCTATTTCTTTTATAGCTTTTCGCAGTTGGGTTTCTGTTACTTCAAATTTTTGGATGAGTTTATTGTAGTGTTTTTTAGCAAATTGTTCAAAAGATTCGGTTAAAATGCGTTGGGCTAAAAGGCGCTCTTCGGTTTCTTTTTTACGTTTTAGCTGGAGTAACAAGCACTCTTTTAAATCGCGTGCACCCACACCGGCAGGGTCTAATTGATGAATTATTTTCAGGATGTTATAAACGTCTTTGGGTCTTGTAAACAGGTTTTGCGAAAAAGCCAAATCGTCTATAATATCTTCTATAGAACGCCTTATATAACCGCTTTCATCAATGCTACCTATCAAAAATTCAGCTATAAGGTAATCGGTGTCAGAAAGGCTGTAAGTGTTTAATTGGTCAAGTAAAAACTGATTAAATGATTTTCCGGCAGCGTACGGAATACTCTTTTCATCGTCGTCGCTACTGTAATTATTGGCGTTTAATTTATAACTGGGAATTTCGTCATCGCTCAGGTATTCGTCAATATTTATATCTGTTTCAATAGTTTCATTTTCTGACTCATAGTCATCGTTAAAAGGGTCGTCGTTTTCTGTAACCTCTTTTCCTGTTTCTAAAGCCGGGTTTTCTTCAATCTCTTGTTTTAATTTTTGCTCAAAGGCTTGAGTAGGCAACTGAATCATCTTCATCAACTGAATTTGTTGAGGCGATAATTTTTGTAATAATTTTTGTTGTAAACGCTGTTTGAGCATAAAAAATAGACTTATGAGTTGTAAAAATACAACTTTTGATTCATTAAAATAAGACTGATTCTAACGATTTTAAAAAGAAAAAAGATTTTTAAAATTCGGCATTTTGAGGAAAACGCGGATAAGGAATAACATCTCTAATGTTACTCATACCCGTTGTAAATTGTACCAAGCGTTCAAATCCCAAACCAAAGCCACTGTGTACACAAGTACCAAATTTTCGTAAATCTAAGTACCACCACAACTCTTTTTCGTCTATGCCTAGGGTTTTAATTTTTTGTTTAAGGACGTCTAAACGTTCTTCGCGTTGCGAGCCGCCTACAATTTCGCCTATACCCGGAAAGAGCACATCCATGGCACGAACCGTTTTGCCGTCTTCGTTTAGACGCATATAAAAAGCTTTAATATTGGCAGGGTAGTCATACAAAATAACGGGGCATTTAAAGTATTTTTCTACCAAAAAACGTTCGTGTTCACTTTGCAAATCGGCACCCCAAGCGTCAATGGGGAATTGGAATTTTTTCTTTTTGTTGGGTTTAGAATTTCTCAGGATATCAATGGCCTCTGTATAACTCACACGTTTAAAATTATTATCCACTACAAAGTGTAGTTTTTCCAGTAACCCCATGTCACTGCGTTGGTTTTGGGGCTTGCTTTTCTCTTCTTGGGTGAGCCGTTGGTCTAAAAAGGCCAAGTCGTCTTGACAATTGTTCAGCACATATTTTAAAGTATATTGAATAAAATCTTGTGCCAAATCCATATTGTCTTCTAAATTGTAAAAAGCCATTTCGGGTTCAATCATCCAAAATTCAGACAGATGACGTGTGGTATTAGAATTTTCGGCTCTAAAAGTAGGGCCAAAAGTATAGACTTTACCCAATCCCATGGCATAGGTTTCGGCTTCTAATTGCCCTGATACAGTTAAATGGGTTTCTTTGCCAAAAAAATCTTTAGAAAAATCAACAGTACCTTCTTTGGTTAATGGTGGGTTTTTGAGGTCTAAATTACTGACGCAGAACATTTCGCCCGCACCTTCGGCATCAGAACCCGTAATAATGGGGGCATTAAAATAGTAAAAACCGTTTTGTGTAAAATATTGATGCACAGCCAACGCCAAAGCCGAACGCACGCGCATAACGGCGCCAAAAGTATTGGTGCGAATACGTAAATGGGCATTTTCGCGTAAAAATTCTAAGCTGTGTTTTTTGGGCTGAATAGGATATTCTTCGGGATTACTATCGCCTAAAATACTCAATTCAGACACTTGAATTTCGAATTTCTGACCTTTACCTAAACTTTCTACAAGTGTACCGGTAATAGACAATGCCGCCCCTGTGGTAATGCGTTTTAAAGTGCTTTCGTCAAAGTTTTCGAAATCTAAAACGCATTGAATATTGTTGAGGGTTGAACCGTCGTTTAAAGCAACAAATCTGTTACTTCTAAAAGTGCGTACCCATCCGTTTATGCTTACTGTTTGTTGTAAATGTGTGCCTTTTAATAATATTGCTACACTGGTTTTAGTCATCATCATTGATTTAATGTTTGCAAAGATACCAAACCAAATAAAAATGAAGTAATTTATTTAGATTAAGATTAAGAAACTGTACTAGGTGTTTTTAGAAGCGTTTGCCGATAGATATTTCAAGACGGGGATAAGCCTCGTTAACAAATTCAACATTGGTAAAGTCTCTTCCATAACCTAGGGTAAAATTGGCTGTCCAATTTTTTTTGGATACAAATTTACTTCCAATAGCCATTCCTACGCCAAAGCCCACTTTATTACCAACACTGCCAATACTTAAAAAACTACTGTCATCAATAAAACCGTATGAAAGTGCTTCAGCCATATAAAACCCTGTATTGGCTTCAATAAAAAATCCGGCTGCTCTTATGTTGCTAAAGTAGTGTCTGTAATAAGGAGTTATTAAATACCTCATATCTAAATAAGAATCTACAGCAAAAGCTGCAGAAACACCTATGGAAGATTCATTGTTTATAATTTTTTCATAGCTTATTTCAGGAAACCCTGAGACCGTATTGAGCATATTTAAACGCCATTCATGAGACGGTACTTTTGGGTCTGTTTTTTGCGAAAACATCGCTACAGTTAATAGATAAAGCGAAATAAAAAGGACATACTTTCTTGAATACATATATGAGTGTTCTTTTACTTTTTTTTAAAAACGTTTACCTATAGATATTTCCATTCTCGGATAGGTTTGATTTGTATAAGAATTGTTAATAAAATTCCTGCCCAACCCTAAAGTGAGATTGGCAGTCCAGTTTTGTTTTGTTACAAATTTACCGCCAACAGCCATACCCAAGCCAAAGCCTGTTTCATTAGCATTGGGAAAGTAAGTCTTTTCAGAAAATAGGGCGGCATTGGCTTCTAAGAAAAATCCGGCAGCTCTTTTTTTACCGAAATAATGGCGGTAATTGGGAATTATTAAATAGTTTAAATCTATACTTGAATCAACAGGAAAAGCCACAGAAACACCTATAGAAGACTCGTTGTTTAAGTATTTTTCGTAGCTTATTTCGGGTAGCCCAAGAGTTGTATAAAACATATTTATACGTAGTTCATTTGAGGTTAATTGTGTTTTCTTTTCTTGAGAAAATAAGGCAACAGTAAAAAAATAAAGTAATACTAAAGGTAAGGCTTTTTTCATAAAGACTGGTTTAAAAAAATAAAAGGAATAAACAGGCGATTTAATTTGTGTTTGGTTATGCGATTTAAGCAACAATTACTATGCCAACTTATTCTAAAAGCCCCATTAAATATTGACCATAGCCACTTTTAAGTAAGGGTTGGGCAATAGATTTTAGCTGTTCGGCATTTATAAAACCGTTTTTATAGGCAATCTCTTCAATGCAACCAATTTTTAAGCCTTGACGTTCTTCTATAATTTGTACAAATTGCGAGGCCTGATTAAGTGAGTTAAATGTTCCTGTATCTAACCACGCTATACCGCGCGTTAAAGTGCGAACCTCTAAATTGCCCTGTGACAAATAGTGTTTGTTAATGTCGGTTATTTCGTATTCACCTCGTGCGCTAGGTTTAAGGTTTTTGGCAATACCAACCACATTATTATCGTAAAAATAAATACCGGGTACGGCAAAATTAGATTTGGGATGTTGTGGTTTTTCTTCTATAGAGATTGCTTTGTTATTGCTGTCAAATTCTACTACACCGTAGCGTTCGGGGTCGCTCACATGATAGGCAAACACAATACCCCCTTTGGGGTTTGTGGCACTGCGCAAGATATTTTCTAAACCGGTACCGTAAAAAATATTGTCGCCCAAAACCAAAGCGACTTTATCTTTCTGAATAAAATCGGCACCTAAAACAAAAGCCTGAGCCAAACCGTTAGGCGTTTCTTGAGCTTTGTAGCTAAATTGACACCCTATGCGATGGCCATCGCCTAAAAGACGTTCAAACAAGGGTAAATCGTGCGGGGTAGAGATGATGAGTATCTCTCTAATACCTGCTAAAAGTAAAATTGAGAGTGGGTAATACACCATGGGTTTATCGTAAACAGGCATGAGTTGTTTACTTACTCCTAGGGTAATAGGATGTAAACGTGTGCCACTGCCACCGGCTAAAATAATTCCTTTCATTGGTTTTAATTAGTTTTTATCTTCGGTTGATAAATCAATTGTAGGTTCTTTTAGAACACTTTTATTGGCAATATTTTGCTCTAAAGATAATAATAATGAGGGCAATAACACAAGGTTAGAGACCATAGCAAATAATAAAGTGATTGACACCAATCCGCCAAGGGCAATAGTGCCGCCAAAACTGGAGGCCGTAAAAACTAAAAAGCCAAAAAACAGTACAATTGACGTATAGAACATGCTTACACCCGTTTCGCGAAGTGCTTTATAAACAGATTTTTTAATTTTCCAATTATTCACTTGAAGCTCTTGCCTGTATTTTACCAAAAAATGAATGGTGTCGTCAACCGAAATTCCAAAAGCAATACTAAACACCAGTATTGTTGAGGGTTTTATCGGCACACCGATATATCCCATAATGCCTGCTGTAATTAAAAGCGGCAGCATATTGGGGATGATAGAAATTAAAATCATTCTAAAAGAACGGAAAATAGATGCCATAAATAACGCTATTAAGAAAATAGCCAAACTCAGCGAAATAATTAAATTTTTTGTGAGGTATTTGGTACCTTTTAAAAACAACAAAGCCTTGCCGGTAAAGGTAACATCGTATTTGTTTTTTGGGAAAACTTTGTGTACACGCTGTTCCAAACGTTCTTCTATACGACTCATTTTATTGGTACCTATGTCTTTCATAAAAGTTGTGATACGGGCATAACGACCTGTAGAATCGACAAAGTTTTTGAGTAAATCTGAATTGGTGTTTGAATTTTTGGTATAACTTAATATAAAATTCTTTTCTTGTGAGGTGGGGAGTTTGTAAAATTTGGGATTGCCGTTATAAAAGGCTTGTTTAGAGTATTTAACCAAATTTAAAATAGAAACCGATTTAGAAAGTTGTGGGATTTCGTCAATTGTTTCGTCAAGTTTTTCCATCCGTTTGAGTGTTGACAAACTGGTGACGCCTTTTTTCTTCTTAGTATCAATCATTATTTCTAAAGGCATAATACCACCAAACTCATTTTCGAAAAAGACAATATCTTTATAGAAAGGTTTGTCTTTGGGCATATCGTCTATCAAACTGCCCGATACGTGAATCATATAAATACCAATCATACTGGCTATTATAAGTACAACTGTTCCGGCATAAACAGCAAACCTATGAAATCGGACGATATTTTCTAGAGAGAGAACAATTTTTTCTATCCACTTCCTTTCAAGATGTTTTAAATGCTTGTCTTTTGGGATGGGCATAAAACTGTAAATAATAGGAATAAGTAATAGCGATAACAGAAAAATCGACATAATATTTATTGACGCTATGGTACCAAATTCTTTTAAAATCTGACTTTTTGTAAAAATAAAAGTAGCAAATCCCGAGGCCGTGGTAATATTGGTCATTAAAGTGGCATTACCAATTTTTGAGATAACACGCTGTAAAGACTTGGCTTGATTCCCATGGTTTTTTATCTCTTGCTGATATTTATTAATCAGAAAAATGGCATTGGGAACACCAATGACAATTATAAGTGGTGGAATTAGTGCGGTTAAAACGGTTATTTCGTATTGAAAGGCCCCAATAATGCCAAAGGCCCACAAAACACCAATACTCACAACAGACATAGCTATAAAAGTAGCCCTAAACGATCTAAAGAAAAAGAAAAATATTAAGGCCGTAACGCCAAAAGCCAACCCTACAAAGGTGCCAATTTCATCTTTTATGCTTTTAGCATTCATGGTACGTATATAAGGCATGCCCGATACGTGAACTTTTAAATTATTGTCTTTTTCAAATTTAGCTATTATGGGATTGAGCTGGTCTATAATAAAATCTTGGCGGGCTTTTGTATTGACAATACTCTTTTTAAGATAAATTAATGTCCTAATAGATTTGGTCTTTTTATTGTACAGAAAATTGTCAAAAAAAGGTAAATCTTGAAAGAGGTCTTTTGTAATTTTAGCAACTTCTTCTTTAGTTTTGGGTTCCTTTTTGTAAAGGGGCTGTACAACAAAACGTTTGTGAGCGACATCTTTTTTGAGTTTTTTAATATCGCCTAAAGAAAAAGTAAAATCGACTTCCTTAAAAGAGTCTAAACGTTTAGAGAGGGCATTCCAATTGTTAAACTTGTCTGGTGTGAAAAAAGTAGAATCTTTTACAGCGAGTATAATAAGGTTACCCTCTTCACCAAAAATTTTTAAAAAGTTACTGTAAACAATAGATGCCGGATGATCTGAAGGCAGCATGTTAGCTTCAGTATGTGAAATTTTTATATTTTTGGTTTGTGTAAAAAGTACAAATGAAGTAGCGACAATTAAAAGTAGGATAAGAATCCTATTTTTTAAAATTATACGCGATACAATACCCCAAAATCCCATAAATTAAATTTTAAGTTTGGCAAAGTTATGAAATACTTATGTGTTTCTTTTACTTAATTTGGTAAGATAGTTATAAGTAAAGCTCTAAAAGTTTAAACCAAAGTGATAATTGAGTTTAATAGCAAAATTATCTTCAAATTTTGGGTTGCTGTAAGCGCCGTAACGATAGAAAAAACTAAAACCAAAACCTTTGAGCAGAAATTTATTAACTTCTAAACCCGATTCAAAATACCCTTTTTCCATTTTTTTAAAACTAAAACCTTTTTGATACTGCGGATTGTCTATAGTGCCTATGGCAAAACGCGATACCACATTAATCTGTGGTCTAAACTTAGACGTTATTTTAATCCTGTTAAAAGTTTGACGTATCTGAAAAGAAACGTATTTATCTGATATAAACTCATTAAAAGTCATGGTTTCAAAAGCATTGATTCCTGATAGGTTTATGCGCTTTTGCCAAGGATACTTTATGGCATAATTAGGAAAAGCATTGTAGAGGTGCGAGATAGGTGCTTCGCCAAAAACCAAGCCGCCTTGTATTAAAAAGCTCGTCGTGCTTTTATTGAGCGCTCTAAATTTGTGGGCTATTTTAAAATTAAATTGGGTAAAATTAAAATCACCGTTTAAAACATTGTCAAAACTTTTTGTGAGTTGGGCAATTATTTTTAACTGACCGTTTTTGGCTCTTATCTTGCCGATAGGCGTACTCATGTATTTAGAAAAGGGCGTCCATTGTAAGGCGATGGTTCCCAAACTCAAGTTGTAATCACTCAAGAATCGGGTAGGCGACATAAACAGATAATTAAATTTGGTTTCGTAAGCCCCTGTGCTAAATTGGATTCGGGTTTCTAAATTAGATCTGATGTCGAAATTTAGATAGGCCTGTGTGGTCTTGTAATTAAAAAATTGACCAATATTTAAGTTACGTGGATTTATCAACGAAAAAGACGTGTCTTCAAACAAAAAATCGAGTTTGGCCGCTTCGCTAATATCATCGGTATAGCCTAAACCAAACCACAGGTTTTTTTGTTTGACCAATCGGGTGTAAGCCGATAAGTGATATTTTACCGTATTGTCTTTTAACCCGTAAGCAGTATAGGCTTTTATCTTAAAGTTTTTAGAAAAATTGGTATTGCTTGTAAAACCGCCACCCAGTCTGATACCTTCGCGGTTGTTGAAATTAACAAGTTGACTTAAATTGAGATCAAAATTATCTAATGGATAGTATCCTTTAAAAATTTTTCGCGACAAATTGATATAGTGTTCAAATTTCTCGGCTTTTCCTATACTGTCAATAACTCTGTAAGTTTCTAAACCGCGTTTTGTAATACTATCGGTTCTGAATTTTTGCCAAAAAGCATTGCTACGCGTGGCAACATCGTCTGTAAAAACAATTGTTTGACTGGCATTTTTAACCTTTAGAGGGCTGTTTAGTTGCAGGTCAAAATTCTTTGTTATAGTGCTAAAATAGATGATGTCTTCGGGTTTTCTTTTAACATGCGAGGTGTAAACCATGCTGTCCTTTGGCTGTGTTGTTTGACCTTTTTTAGCTATAATACCTCCAAACAAAGCAATGGTTTTGTCATTATCCCCCTTATTAATTCTGATACTGGTTTCTGTAGGAAACCACAGTTTAAATTTGGGTTGATACTTAAATATTTGATTGGCTTTAACAGACAAAACGCCTTTTAATTGTGCCAAACCTTTTGTAAGGGCATAGGTTTTTGTATTGACGTATAAAACCCCTTCGAGACCCGCCTTTTGACTTGTTTTTAAAGGTTTAAAGTAAACCAAATAATTATTATTAAGAGTGTCTAGAATTTTATAGTTGTAATGTTTTAGGGCAGTATTGCTAAGCGGACTCTTAAAACGATTGCCAACAACTTCAAATTTGTCGTTGTAAAAATCAAAACTTTGAAGATCAAGTGCCAATATTTCGTACAAGGGGTTTTTTAGACCGGCCATTCGGGCAGCCAAAACTTTTTCTTTTTCAGGTTTTCCTTTTTGATAGAGGTGTTCAGAAATTTTTTCGGTAAGGTAAAGGTGCTGTTTTTTTAATTCGGATTTCAGTTCATAATTTGATGAATCGAGCTTTACAAATGTTTTTATACCTTCTTTGATTTTGTAAACAGAGTCTATACTTCCATCTATAGAATCGGGGGAACCTGTAACCAATAACTTGTTGTAGCTTTTATATTTGTAAGTATTAAGAATTTTTTTATAATTGTTTTTAGGTTTGTGTTTTATAACTTTTTTGATGAGGGCTATGGCAGGATTCTCAGGGGCATTTAATATAACTGTTTCTAGTTGTTCTACAGATGGGCTTAATAATATTTCGATATATTTTTTCTTTTTGTAGATGACTGTTTTGGTTTTATAGCCCACGTAAGATATTATAAGTGTGTCAATTTTATATTTTGATGAAATGTTAAAAAGACCATTTGCATCTGTAAGCAAACCGCTGTTGTTTTTTAATATTATACTGGCAAAGGCTAAAACTTCTTTGGTTTTAGAATCTTTAACAATACCTGAAACATGGTTTTGGGCTTGAATACTTAATCCGAAAAGGATAATTAATAAGTGTAGTTTTTTGAGCATACTTTTAAATACAGTTGCAAGTAACAAAATTTACAGAATAAAAAAGCACTCTGATGAGCGCTTAGATAGTTTTTTAATAAAATGTTTAACATTTAAACGGTCATTATTTCTTTTTCTTTGGCTTCTAAAATAGTATCTATTTGTTTGATATACGAGTTGGTTAAATCTTGTATGTCGTTTTCGGCATCTTTGGCCAAATCTTCAGAGAGCCCCTCTTTTTGAAGTTTTTTAATATCGTCATTGGCTTCTTTACGGGCATTACGGACGCTTATTTTGTCGTTTTCAGCCTCGGCACGTGCCAGTTTGGTAAGTTGTTTACGGCGTTCTTCGGTTAAAGCCGGAATGTTAATTATTATAGATTCGCCGTTATTCATAGGGTTAAAACCCAAATTAGCCGCCATAATAGCGCGATCAATTTCTTGCAACATACTTTTTTCCCATGGTTGAACGGTTATGGTTTTACCATCGGGGGTGTTGATGTTAGACACCTGACTTAGAGGTGTTAAAGAGCCGTAATATTCTACTTGAACGCCATGGAGCATAGCCGGTGAGGCTTTGCCGGCCCGTATATTCATCAATTCTTTTTTAAGATGAGCAACGGCATTTTGCATGTGTTCTTTTGCTGTATCCAGAATAAATTCAACTTCTTCGTTCATGAGATTAAATTTAATTATTTTCCTACTAAAGTACCTATTTTTTCGCCGTTTAGCAATTTTCTCAAATTACCGTGTTTGTTCATGTCGAATACAATTATAGGTAAATTATTTTCCTCGCTAAGTGTAAAAGCTGTCATATCCATCACATTGAGACCTTTGCTCATAACATCTTTAAATGAAATATTGTCAAATTTTACAGCTTCTTTGTTTTTTTCGGGATCTTCAGAATACACCCCGTCAACACGTGTTCCTTTTAAAATAACATCGGCACCAATTTCAATAGCGCGTAAAACCGCAGCGGTATCTGTTGTAAAGTAAGGATTGCCGGTGCCGGCACCAAAAATCACAACACGTCCTTTTTCAAGATGACGTACAGCGCGTCTTTTAATATAAGGCTCGGCAATTTGTTCCATTTTTATGGCTGTTAAGAGACGGGTTTTTAATCCGGTATCTTCTAAGGCATCTTGTAGTGCCAATCCGTTTATAACGGTTGCCAACATACCCATATAATCGCCTTGAACACGATCCATACCTTTTCTAGAACCGGCTACACCTCTAAATATATTACCGCCACCAATTACAATGGCCACTTCTATGCCTTTATCTATTATGGCTTTTATTTCTTTGGCGTAATCAGAAAGGCGCTCAGGGTCTATGCCGTAAGAGCGATTACCCATAAGAGCTTCACCACTTAATTTTAATAATATTCGTTTGTATTGCATGTTTTCAAAAGAAAGTTTTACAAATATACTAAAATTAGTGTTTGATTTTTTTAAAATCTAAGGCATTAAATAGAGTTGTGGTTAATTTATACTGTTTATAACAAAAAAAATCCTTGTTTGAATAAAACAAGGATTTTTAATAAGATAGTTGCTAATAATTAACCTAGCGCTACACGTTCAAAAGCGGTAACGGCTAAATCGGCATCAGCTGTTTTTACATATTGGGCAACACTTTGTTTATTGTCTTTTATAAAAGCTTGGTTTACCAAAGTGTTGTCTTTAAAGAAACGTTTAAGTTTTCCTTGTGCAATTTTATCGAGCATTGCTTCGGGTTTACCTTCTTTGCGTAAGGTTTCTTTGGCAATTTCAATTTCTTTTTCAATTACCGCACTGTCAACACCATTTTCATCTAAAGCAATAGGGTTCATTGCGGCGGCTTGCATAGCGACATCGTGAGCAATAACATCGGCATTTTCTACAGATTTGTTTAAACCTATAAGCGTGGCTATTTTATTACCGGCGTGAATATATGAGCCAACAAAAGCTGCTTCTAATTTTCTAAAGTCGCCAATTTCAATTTTTTCGCCAATAACACCTGTTTGCTCAATTAATTTTTCGGCAACAGTTAAGCCTCCTCCAAAATCAGAACTTAAAAATGCGTCTTTAGAGTTTGTGTTTAAAGCCAATTCTGCAAATTGATTAGCCAATGTAACAAAACCTTCGTTTTTGGCTACAAAATCGGTTTCACAATTTAATGAAACAATTACGCCGGAAGTTTTATCGGCATTAAGTTTTGCAATGACTGCCCCTTCGGCCGAGTCTCTATCGGCTCTTTTAGCGGCTACTTTTTGACCTTTTTTACGTAAAATTTCAATTGCTTTATCAAAATCACCTTCGGATTCTACCAAAGCGTTTTTACAGTCCATCATACCGGCTCCGGTAGATTTTCTCAGTTTATTAACATCTGCGGCGGTTATTTTTGCCATGTCTTTATTTATTTTAAAAATTAATTTATTTTTCTACTTCTTTTACTTCTTCTTTGGCGTCATTTACTGCTTTTTCTTTAGCAGCTACTGCAGCTTCTTTTTCGGCTTGTACCTTGTCTTTAGTAGATTTACGCTCTGCTAAACCTTCTACAATAGCACCGGTAACATAGTTTAATATTTTACTGATAGATTTAGAAGCATCGTCATTAGAAGGAATTACAAAATCAACCAACCTGGGGTCGGAGTTTGTATCGACCATTGCGAAAATAGGGATATTCAATTTTTGTGCTTCGGCTACAGCGATGTGTTCACGTTTAATATCAACCACAAAAATAGCCCCCGGTAAACGTGTCATATCGACTATTGAACCTAAGTTTTTTTCAAGTTTTTGACGTTGACGGTTAATTTGTAATTTTTCGCGTTTAGAAAGGGCGTCAAAAGAGCCGTCTAGTTTCATACGGTCTATATGTCCCATTTTTTTAACAGCTTTTCTAATAGTTACAAAGTTTGTCAGCATACCACCGGGCCACCGTTCTGTAATATAAGGCATGTTTACACTTGCCGCAGCTTCGGCAACGATATCTTTTGCTTGTTTTTTGGTGGCAACAAACAATACACGTCTGCCCGAAGCGGCAATTTTGTGTAGAGCATTTCCAGCTTCCTCAAGTTTGGCAGCTGTTTTGTACAAATCTATAATATGAATACCTGTACGTTCTGTGTAGATGTAAGGAGCCATATTAGGATCCCATTTACGCGTTAAGTGTCCAAAGTGTACACCGGCGTCAATCAATTCTTTAATGTCAATTTTTTCTGTCATTTTTTAATTTAGTTTACGTTCCGTTAGGTAGCAATAACTAAGTAGCGTATTTTTATTACAGTCTTAATTATTTGGATGCTAGACTAAACGACAACAGGTTGTTTATTAATCTAACCAAGTCTAATGTATTAACGTTTAGAGAATTGGTATTTTTTACGGGCTTTTTTCTGACCGAATTTTTTACGTTCAACCATACGAGGATCTCTGGTAAGTAATCCTTCGGGTTTTAAAACCGTTCTATTTTCTTCGTCAATTTTAATTAAAGCTCTAGAAATAGCTAGACGAATAGCTTCGGCTTGACCGGTAACACCGCCCCCAAATACATTTACAGTAATATCAAAAGCTGTTTTAGTTTTGGTAAGTGTTAAAGGTTGTTGTACTTTATATTGTAAAGTAGGTGTTGTAAAATAGTCTTTGAAGTCTCTTTTATTGATGGTAATTTTACCTTTACCATCAGAAAGATAAACACGCGCCACGGCTGTTTTGCGTCTTCCAATTGTATGTATTCTATCCATTATCTAAGATCGGTTAAGTTAATTGCTTTGGGTTTTTGGGCCTCTTGTTTGTGTTCAGAACCTACATAAACATATAGGTTTCTAAATAAGGCACTGCCTAATTTGTTTTTAGGTAACATGCCTTTTACAGCTTTTTCTACCAAACGTGTTGGGTCTTTTTGAAAAAGCTCCGATGCCGTAAGCGATCTTTGTCCTCCCGGATAACCTGTATGGCGGATATATGTTTTATCGGCCCATTTGTTTCCGGTTAAAATGATTTTCTCAGCATTGATAACAACAACATTGTCGCCGCAATCAACGTGAGGTGTAAAATTGGGTTTGTACTTACCTCTTATAAGCATAGCAACTTTAGAGGCTAAACGACCCAATGACTGTCCGTCCGCATCAACTAAAACCCACTCTTTATTAGCGGTTTCTTTATTAGCCGATACTGTTTTGTAACTTAATGTATTCAAACGATTAGTTTTTTGTAATTAATAATTAATTTATACCTTAAAAAAGGTGTGCAAAGGTAAGATTATTTATTTATATAACAAACAGTGATTTATAGATAATTTTTAATCGCATATTTAACACTATTCGATACCGAATTAACAAAAATTTAGGAAGCTTTTATGTTATTTTGCACGGTGTAAAGTGTAACATTTTACCAAAAAGGGAGTCTTTATAAACAACGTCATTTTATCAATCAAACTTAATGAAGTATCCGCTTTTTATATTTATTTTCTTATTTACTGTTTTACAAGATGTTAAGGCACAAAAGGAAAACAACATTTTAAAAAAACGTATTTATACCACAAATTATTTAGGCACACACAAAGCACCGGTAATTGATGGTAAGTTAGATGACGCCAGTTGGAATATTGTTGAGTGGGGTACTGATTTTATTGAAAACGACCCCGATGAAAATACACCCCCAACTTTTCAAACAGCTTTTAAGATAATTTATGACGCTAAATATTTATATATAGCCATTCGTTCTTTTGATGATGACCCAAGTAAAATTGAAAAAAGATTGTCGCGTAGAGATGGTTTTGCCGGTGATAGGGTAAATGTTGTTTTAGACAGTTATTACGATAAACGGACTGCTTTTATCTTTACGGTGACAGCAGCAGGTGTTAAAGGTGATGAAATAGCCACAGACAATGGCAATAACATTGATAGCAGTTGGAACCCCGTTTGGTACACCAAAGCGAGTATTGACAGTAAAGGATGGAATGCCGAAATGAAAATACCTTTAAGCCAGTTGCGGTTTGGAAAATCTAAAGAACAAATATGGGGTTTAAATGTAGTGCGTAATATATTTAGAGCCAACGAAAGATCGTTGTGGAATAGGATTCCTATTGATGCTCCCGGTTTTATAAGTGAGTCGGGTGAATTACACGGTCTTATAAATATTAAGCCTCAAAAACAACTGGAAATTCAACCTTTTACCGTAACGCAACTAAACACTTATCAAAAAGAAGGCGGAAATCCCTTTAGAGATGGACGAGATTTTGATTTAAACGGCGGACTGGATGCTAAAATAGGTATCACAAACGACCTTACTTTAGATTTAACCGTCAATCCCGATTTTGGACAAGTAGAAGCCGACCCTTCGGCCATTACTTTAGACGGATTCGAAATATTTTTTAGAGAGCAACGTCCTTTTTTTGTAGAAAATAAAAATATATTTGATTTTAATTTTGCCGACAATCAAGACA
>CAZMBM010000041.1:0-16945 GCA_964564475.1 uncultured Flavobacteriaceae bacterium
AGTCAGATAATGAGGTGGTTACAACAGTTTTTAAACCCTCTTGTGGATTGAGAATAACAGCCGGTAGGTATTCTGCAAAACCGGTTTGACTCATTTTTGTAAAAGAGCTTATTTTTATAAAAGGCAGTACAAACGATAGTATTGGTGCAAGCAATAAATAAACCCGATTCCAATTAAAAAAAGTTTCCTTTCTAAAAAAGGTATCATAAATCACAATGAATAAAAACTGAAAAAGAATAACTTGAATAATGTAATTTACCATAATAATACGCTTGTTATTTGTTATTTGTTATTTTGGTTTTTCCTGTATTTATCTCTTTTAAAATACTTTCTAACTCGGTCATATCAATATCATTTTGTTTGACAAAAAACGATACCATACTTTTAAATGACCCGCCAAAATAACCGTTCACCAATTTATTTATGCTTTGGTTAGAGTAAGTTTCTTTTTCAATAAGCGGATAATATTTATACCCTTTCCCAAATTTTTTATGCGCCACAATACCTTTTGTTTCTAGTATCCTGATAATAGTCGAAACAGTATTGTAGGCCGGTTTCGGCTCGGGTAAATGTTCTATTATTTCTTTGACAGAGGCGAGTTTAAGACGCCATAACACCTGCATAAATTGCTCTTCAGCCTTGGTGAGTTGTTTTATCATATTATCAAAATTTTAGTTCTACGAGACAAATATAACTAAATATTTAGTTAAAACTAATAAATTAGTTTAAAAATTTTACGTATTAAATTTTAAACTCTTTAATGACTATATTTGTCCAATGGATATTTTATTATTGTTTTTGGGTTTTTTGTTTATGATTTTAGGTCTTATAGGGGCTTTTATACCTGTATTACCGGGACCGCTTACAAGTTGGCTAGGTCTGTTACTATTAGATTTTACAAAGGCGGTTAGTTTTAGCACAAGTTTTATGATTATAACTTTTGGTATTGCCCTCTTGGTTTGGTTAATCGATTATTTTATCCCCGCTTTGGGTACTAAAAAGTTTGGCGGTAGCCGAAAAGGCATTATCGGTTCAACTATCGGCTTGTTTTTAGGACTCTTCTTTTTCCCACCTTTGGGCATCGTAATCGGACCTTTTGTCGGAGCTTTTGTGGGCGAATTACTTCACGACAGCCGCGATAACAACCGCGCCTTAAAAGCGGCATTGGGTTCTTTTATCGGCTTTTTATTCTCTACCGGACTTAAATTTACAGTCAGTTTGGTCTATTTTGGCCTTTTTATAAAATCCTTTTGGACGGCCAAAGCCCTCTTTTTAAATTTTTGACAGTTAAAAATATCCATTCTAAAAAACTTTTTTAATCTAACTTAGTTTTACTAGTTTTGCAAGCATTAAAAACTAATAATTAACACACGAACAATGAACGACTTAATTTATTATTTACCCCTAGCCGGTGTGGTAGGGTTTTTATTTATGATTTTTAAATCTTCTTGGGTTTCTAAGCAAGAGGTAGGATCAGAAAAAATGGCCAAAATTGCTAAAAATATCGCCGATGGCGCTATGGCTTTTTTAAGAGCCGAATACAAAGTATTGTCAATATTTGTCATAGCTGTTGCTGTACTTTTAGCTTTTAAAGGTAATGCAGAGGATAATTCAACTTGGTTAGTAGCCCTTTCTTTTATAGTAGGCGCCTTTTTATCGGCTTTAGCCGGATTCATAGGTATGCGTATTGCCACGAAAGCCAATGTTAGAACTACCAATGCCGCCAGAACATCGTTAAACAAAGCCTTAGAAGTGGCTTTTTCGGGTGGAACGGTTATGGGAATTGGCGTCGTATCTTTAGGTGTTTTTGGCTTGAGTATCCTTTTTTTACTTTACAATTATCTTTATGGTGCCGACAGCCAAAACGGCTTGGCCACTATTTTAAATATTATTTCAGGATTTTCTCTAGGGGCTTCATCAATAGCTTTATTTGCACGTGTTGGGGGTGGTATTTATACCAAAGCCGCCGATGTAGGCGCCGATTTAGTGGGTAAAGTTGAAGCGGGTATACCGGAAGACCACCCTTTAAATCCTGCAACCATTGCCGATAATGTGGGCGATAATGTAGGGGATGTGGCCGGTATGGGTGCCGATTTATTCGAATCTTTTGTAGGCTCAATTATCGCTACAATGGTTTTAGGGGCTGTGTTTTTTAATCTTCCTGCTTTTGCCGATTTTAAAATTGGTGCGGTTATATTGCCCTTGGCTTTGGCTGCTGTAGGCATTCTTGTTTCTATAATTGGAACTTTCTTTGTAAAAGTTAGAGAAGGCGGTAATCCGCAATCGGCTTTAAATATTGGCGAATTTTTATCAGCCGGATTAATGGTGCTTATATCGTACTTTATGATTGATGCCTTTTTACCCGAAACTTGGGCTTATGCCGGCAGAGAAATGTCATCAATAGGTGTATTTTATGCCACCATAGTTGGTTTAGTAGCCGGATTAGGTGTGGGTAAAATAACCGAATATTATACAGGAACCGGAACCAAACCGGTAATGGGAATCGTTAAACAATCGGTTACAGGCGCAGCCACAAATATTATTGCAGGATTAGGTGTGGGTATGATGAGTACGGCTATCCCTATTTTATTAATTGCAGCGGCCATTATTATTTCTTATGATGTAGCCGGCTTATATGGTATTGCCATTGCCGCTGTGGGTATGTTGGCCAATACAGGTATTCAACTAGCTGTTGACGCTTACGGTCCTATTTCAGACAATGCCGGTGGTATTGCCGAGATGGCCGAATTACCCAAAGAAGTACGCGAGCGTACCGATAAATTAGATGCCGTGGGTAACACAACAGCTGCTATTGGTAAAGGGTTTGCCATTGCCTCTGCCGCTTTAACAGCCTTGGCTTTATTTTCGGCCTTTATGCAACAAGCGGGTATTACCTCTATAGATATTTCCAAGTCGTTTGTAATGGCCGGCCTTTTAGTGGGCGGTATGTTACCTTTTGTGTTTTCGGCCATGTCTATGGGTGCTGTAGGACGTGCCGCTATGGCTATGATTGAAGAAGTCCGCCGCCAGTTTAAAGATATTCCGCAATTAAAAGCGGCTTTAAAAGTGATGCGTAAATACGATTCGGATATGTCTAAAGCCTCTGAAGCCGACAGAAAAATATTTGATGAAGCCGATGGTTTTGCCGAATACGACAAATGCGTGGCCATTTCTACACAGGCTTCTATCAAGGAAATGGTTTTACCGGGTGTTTTAGCTATTTCTACGCCCGTAGTGGTTGGTTTCTTAGGGGGTGCCGAAATGTTAGGCGGGTTGTTAGCCGGTGTGACCGTTACAGGTGTACTGATGGCTATTTTTCAATCGAATGCCGGAGGTGCTTGGGATAATGCCAAAAAAATGGTTGAAGAAGGTGTTGAAATAAACGGTGTGATGTATAAAAAAGGGTCAGAACCTCATAAAGCCGCTGTTGTTGGTGATACGGTAGGCGATCCTTTTAAAGATACTTCAGGCCCTTCATTAAACATATTAATTAAATTGATGAGTGTTGTGGCTTTGGTAATTGCCCCGAGTATTCATGTAGATACTCCGACAAAAGTTGCCGATAATATGACAGAAATTACAGTCGATTTACACAAAATGCACAAAACGGATGCCACCAATGAAATTCAGGTGCAGATGACAAAACAAGACGATGGCACTTTTAAAGCTGTTGTTACAACAACCCTTACAGAAGGTGATAAAACCACTTCAAACAAGCAAATCTTTACGGGAACAGAAACCGAGGTAAAAGAACAAGTTCACAAACTTAAAGGGATGGATATGGAATCTTGCCCTATGTGTAAAGACAAAAAGGGACTGTGTGAAAAACACAAATTAGAAGCTGAGAAAAAAGCTTAGTTTTTAAATCAGGTCTTACGATGTATTTTTTAGTCAGGGTTTCACTTAAAGTGAAACCCTGACTTCTTTTTTTATTGATACGATGAACTTAAAGTCATCGTATCAATTTCTCCTAAAACAACCCGTTTATTTGGGCGTCAATACGGTCAACTATTTTGCCTAAATCTTCGGGCTTATCTACAAAATTGAGATTATCAACATCAATAATAAGTAATTTACCTTTGGTGTAGGTAGAAATCCACGCTTCGTAGCGTTCGTTAAGGCGGCTTAAATAGTCTATGCTGATTGAGTTTTCGTAATCGCGTCCGCGTTTGTGAATTTGATCGACCAAGGTAGAGATTGACGCCCTGAGGTAAATGAGTAAGTCGGGTGGTTGTACCAAACGCTCCATCAGTTCAAATAACGATGAATAATTGTTGTAATCGCGATTGGCCATCAAACCCATGGCGTGTAAATTTGGGGCAAAAATATGAGCGTCTTCGTAAATAGTACGGTCTTGAATAATACTCTTTCCGCTGGATAAAATATCTAAAATCTGTCTGAAGCGTGAATTTAAAAAATAGACTTGAAGGTTGAAAGACCAGCGCTCCATTTCGCCGTAAAAATCATCTAAATAAGGGTTTTCTTCAACCGATTCGTAATGGGCATCCCATTTATAATGTTTTGCTAATAAGCGTGTTAAAGTTGTTTTCCCTGCGCCAATATTTCCGGCAATCGCTACGTGCATAAGTTTTAGGTTTAGTTCTAAAAAAGTGTTTAAAGTTACTTAATTTTTTAAAAGCTTAAACATAAAAATGTCTTTACCGTTAAAAATATATAATTTATTATCAACAACAGATAAATGTTCTATGTTTAAACTTTTATTGAGCTTTATTTTTTTGATGTTTTCGGATTTTACAAAGAGGTTTTCATCTGATTTAAAAATAACCCAACCCGATTTTGAAACAGTAAAAAAATCGATAGATTTTTTTATTTCTGCCACCTCACTGCCATAGATATTAAATATTTTCAAATTACCTGTAACTGTTTTAACCCATACATAATTGGCATTTCCATGCATCTCTTTTGGATCTAATAAACTTCGGGGTTGCGACTTTGATAAAACGGTTTTGGTTTTGTAGTCATATAATTCAAGTTGTTGCACATCGACATTGTAAAGCCATAGTCTGTTTTTATCGGCTTTGGCTACCAAACTTATATTCTTATCTAAAAAAGCTATTTTTTGAATTTCGTTTAAAGTGTTGTCTAAAATAACAAGGCTGTTAAAATCTCTGTAAAACACAACCAGTTCAAGTGGATTATAAATAGAAACACTACTAATAGTACCCAAGGCCAAATTATTGTATTCATAGGTTTTGTTAGGCGTCGCCTTGTAAAGCACGTTATTTATACTGTAATAGGTGTTTTCAAAACTGTCAGCACCGTAAAAAACATCTGCTTTTAGGGGATAGGATTTTATAAACGACGTTTTAAGATCTTGCGCCTTGGCAACTAGGCTAAATAAAATATAAAATAGTATTATCGGATATTTCATAAACTTCAAAAATAGCGATTTAGCCTCATAAAATACGACAGATTTTATAAATTTTTAAAATCGTTTAAATGTTAAAATATATTTTTTAACGAAACTTTAAACTTTTTATAAGTACCAAAGTCATAAGTTTGGCTAAATAACCAAAAACATATCAAGCCATGAAAAAAGTTATTTCGTTGTCGGTGTTTCTTATTGTACTCAATTTAATGCTATCGGCACAAGAATTTCAAGGACAAGCTATTTACCAAAGTAAGACTAAGATAGAGATTAAATTAGACAGCTCAAGGGTATCATCCGAAAGGCAAAAGCGTTTTCGAGAGATGCTCAAAAAGCAATTTGAGAAAACATATGAGCTCAATTTTAATAAAACAAGTTCTGTTTATAAAGAACAAGCCAAATTAGAACAACCGGGAGGATCTGGAGGAATGAGATTTATGATGATGGGAGCCGGTTCATCAGGTGGTATATATTACAAAGACATCAGACAAAAAATATATGCCAATCAAAACGAAGTTTTTGGGAAAAACTTTTTAATCAAGGATACCCTATCCAAACTAAATTGGAAACTCGAAAAAGAATCTAAAATGATTGGCAATTATTTGTGTTTTAAAGCAACGACGACTAAGATTATTAAGGATATGAGTTTTAGGCGTTCAAGAAGAAGAAATAGCAAAGACAACAATAAGCAAAAAGACAGTTTGCCAAAAGCAGTAGAAGTTACGGCTTGGTACACACCACAGATACCTGTTAGTCAGGGGCCAAAAGATTTTTGGGGACTGCCCGGATTAATTTTAGAAGTGAATTATGCAAAAACAATGTTGTTATGTACCAAGATAGTGTTAAATCCAAAAGAAAAAAAGAGTATAAAAATCCCCGATAAAGGCAAAGTTGTAAGCCAAGCCGAATACGATAAAATAATGAAGAAAAAAATGAAAGAAATGAGAGAACGCTACGGTGGCGGACGTCGTAGAGGTCAAGAGACACATGTTAGGTTTAATTAATAAACGCAGTACTAACTTTCATCATTTAACTTAACCTCTATTTATGAAATTTAAATTTTTGATTCTTTTTATTTGTATTGGGATGGTTTCATTTGCCCAAATTAAAGTTAGCGGGACGGTAAAAGACAGTCTGGGTAAACCACTCGAAATGGCAAATATCATTGCCATTAATAAGGCTACAAAAGCCTTAGAATCATATTCTATTACCGATGCCAAAGGTTTTTATAAGCTCAATTTGTCTAAGAATACCGCTTTTGAAATTAAAGTGAGTTATTTAGGATTTGCAACCAAGTCTGTTATAATAAACACAACAAATGACCTTAGAAATATTATTAAAGATTTTGTCTTAAAAGAGAACAGTAATACCTTAAATACGGTAGAAGTAACTTATGAAATGCCTGTCACCATTAAAGGTGATACCTTGATTTACAACGCCGATTCGTTTACCAATGGGAAAGAAAAAAAATTAGGCGATGTGCTTAAAAAATTACCGGGAGTAGAAATTACCGATGATGACGAAATTGAAGTAGATGGCAAAAAGGTGACTAAAGTTATGGTTGACGGTAAAGATTTTTTTGATGGCGATTCAAAATTGGCAGTAAAAAATATTCCCGCCGATGCCGTGAGTAAAATAGAAGTACTTAAGAATTACAATGAGGTGTCTCAGATGAAAGGCCTGGGAAATGATGAAGATAGTATTGCTTTAAATATAAAATTAAAGCAAGGAAAGAAAAACTTTTGGTTTGGTGAAGTAACGGCAGGCGGTGGTCTTGACGGACGCTATTTAGCACATCCTAAATTATTTTATTACAGCCCAAAAAAAAGTGTAAACATTATTACAGATGTCAATAATATAGGTGAAATACCTTTTACTTTTAGAGACTACTTTAATTTTACGGGCGGTTTTAGAAATTTAAACAGACGCAGTGGCTCTAATTTTAGAACGAGTTCTAATAGCCTTGGGTTTTCACTTCTACAAAACAACCGCGCTAAAGAAATTGACACCAAATTTGGAGCCGTAAATTTTAGCTATTCACCTAAAAAATCACTCGATTTTAATGGCTTCGCCATCTATTCTGATACGCAAACAGATATGCAAACCAATTCGATAGTGACTACTCAAACAAACGGCTTTAGCGTAACCGAGACGCGAAAAAACACGAGCCGTCAATTAAGCCAATTAGGATTACTTAAACTCTCTACACGCTACAAGCCCAATATCAATTTTCAACTCGATTACGACGCTTTTTTAAAGAAATCTAATATAGAAGAACTTAATTTAATTAAATCGGTGTCAAGTGTGTCCGGCACAAATGATATAGATATAAATAAAGACAATGAGCCATTTTCTATCAATCAAAATTTAAATATTTATTACACGCTTAACACTAAAAATATTTTTGCTTTGGCTATGCAATACAGCTACGACAAAGAGAATCCACTTTACAACTCATTAAATACAGACCAACGGTTTAGCCTTTTACCTACCATAACAGAAGCAGGTAGCCGATTTGATTTGACACAATTAAAGAGTTTGATAACCAATAAATTAAATATAACTATTGATTATTATTACATTCTAAATAAAAAGAGCAATATAAATATTACGTTGGCAAGTTCGTTAAATAACCAAAATTTAGATACCCGTATTTTTCAAACTTTAAAAGACAATACTAAAGTAGATTTTAACGACCCAAAACTAAACAATAGGGTCTCGTTCATTTTTAATGACGTGTATTTAGGTTTACATTACAAATTAAAAACAGGTGCGTTAACCTTAACTCCCGGAATAAAAGTTCATCAATACAGTTACAAAAACCAACAGTTGGGAGATATATTCAAACAAAACCCAACATTAATTTTACCCGATTTTTTCGTAAAAATAGATATCAAAAGGTCTGAAAATATAACCTTTAATTACAGTACTTCAACCGATTTTACCGATGTAAACAACTTAGCCGAAGGACTCTTTTTACGTAATTACAACGCCCTGTTTTTAGGAAATAAAAACCTCACAAATACACTTTATAACAATTACACTTTGCGTTATTTTAACTTTAACATGTTTTCATTCACCAATATTTTCGGAACACTAAATTATTCTAAAAAGTACCGAAGTATTAAAACAAGTTCAACCTTATTGGGAATAGACAGAATTAGCAGTTCTATAAATTCTAATTTACCCGAAGATACTTTTAGTGGTAACTTGCGTTACAGTAAACGCTATGGGAAATTTAAAACAAATGCCTCAACCAACTTATCGGTATCTAATTTTTACAATATTATAAATACACAAGTGGCCAAGTCAAAATCTATCATACAAAACTACAGAGCCAGTATTGCCACAAATTTTAAAGAATGGCCAAATCTCACATTAGGATACCAAACCACTGTTAATAATTATCAGAGTGCCAACTTTACAAGTACCTTTACAACAGACAGACCCTTTGCTAATTTAGAGCTACCTTTTTTAAAATGGTTTATTCTAAATGCAGACTATAGTTTTTATAATTACTTTGATAAGGCCGGAACAGTTCAAAACAAATACGCTTTTTTAAATACCGATTTGTACTATCAGAAAGATAAAAGTAAATGGGAGTTGAAATTGTCTGTAACAAATGTATTGAATACAGGTTCTTTAAATCAGGATAGTTTTTCTGAATTTATTACAAGTACTTCACAATATTTAGTACAACCACGTTATTGGGTGTTTAGTGTTAAATACAATTTATAGAAGTGATTTTATACGCTATGTAAAAAGGGTGAATTTTTAATATCCCTAATTTTACTATGATTTAAAATTAATGACGGTTCTATATTTGTAACCTAAACCAATTAAAAAAGTACAGTTATGAAAAAATTTATTCACAGCCATAAAATATTTTCGCTAAATATTTTTATAATAGCATCGGTCTCGATTTTTTATTTAAATACGACAAAAGTAAACAGCGCTTTTTGGGGGTACAATACTAAAACAGAAATTACCCAAGACGGATGTTACACAACAGAAACCACTTACAGAACCTATTACAGACTCTGGTTACCTACTAAAGATTCATCTATAACCGACATTAAAATCAACGATAGTAAATGCTATTAAATATATACGTTTTAAAAACATCTTAAGTAAAACGAAAAATATAATATAGATTTTATTGGTTTTTAGATGAAAAGCCCCACGTAATTTGATAAAACGGGGGGCTTTTTTAATGGTATTTTTTAACAAAGATTACAAACCAAAGGTCGCTTTAACCTTGTCAACATAGTCAAGTTTTTCCCAACTAAACAATTCAACTTCTTGTTTTACGGTACCCGAATAAGGTGATACAAAAGTTTTGGTTATTTTTCTCGGTGTTCGACCCATATGACCGTAACTGGCTGTTTCGCTGTAAATAGGCGTGCGTAAATTCAAACGACTTTCTATGGCCGCCGGACGCATATCAAACAATTTCTCAACCAATTCGGCAATGGCACCATCGGTCATGTTTATATTAGTGCTTCCATAAGTGTTAACATTAATAGAGGTGGGTTTGGCCACACCAATGGCATAAGATACTTGTACTAGAATTTCGTCAGCCACACCGGCTGCCACTAAGTTTTTGGCTATATGACGCGCGGCATAGGCTGCCGAACGGTCAACTTTACTGGGGTCTTTGCCCGAAAAGGCGCCACCACCATGAGCTCCTTTACCACCGTAAGTATCCACAATAATTTTGCGGCCTGTTAAACCGGTATCGCCATGAGGGCCGCCAATGACAAATTTACCGGTTGGATTGACGTGGTAAATAATTTTATCGGTAAATAATTTTTGAATATGGGCGGGCAGTTGTGCCACAACGCGCGGCATGACAATATTTATCACATCGGTCTTAATTTTAGCCAACATAACGTCGTCTTCGTCAAAATCATCATGTTGTGTAGAGACTACTATGGCATCAATACGTTGGGGCACATTGTTGTCGTCATACTCAATGGTTACCTGACTTTTAGCATCCGGGCGTAAATAAGTAATATCGGTATTTTCACGACGTACTTTAGCCAATTCTATCAGAATACGGTGCGATAAGTCGAGTGCTAAAGGCATATAATTATCGGTTTCTTTAGTGGCGTAACCAAACATCATACCTTGGTCACCGGCACCTTGTTCTTCGGCAATTTCGCGTTCTACGCCCTGATTAATATCGGGTGATTGCTCATGAATGAGCGATATAACGCCACAGGATTTCCCTTCGAATTGGTAGGCGCCTTTAGTGTATCCAATTTTGTTAATCACATCGCGGGCAATTTTTTGCGCGTCGATGTAGGTTTTAGTTTTAACCTCACCCGCCAAGACAACTTGCCCTGTGGTTACTAAGGTTTCGCAAGCCACTTTTGAGTTGGGGTCAAAAGCTAAAAAATTGTCTAATAATGCGTCAGAAATTTGATCGGCAACCTTATCGGGATGTCCTTCTGAAACAGATTCTGAAGTAAATAAATAAGCCATAATATTTTTGTATATAATTGATAATTAAAATCTTAGAAGAATTATCGACAGAAAGGCTAAAGGGAGTTTTGACACTGCTTTAGCATTTTTTTTGTCCAAATAATTGGATTGGAGGTTGCAATCAGTCAAATTTTTCCTCACTAAGACGGTGCAAATGTATAAAATTAAGATTTGATTTGAATTATTTTTATCTATTAATTTGAAAAGCTAAAAAATTCTGATTTAAATCAAAAATAAGTATCTTCGTACAATGCTTTCGAAGAAAACAAAATACGGTTTACAGGCTCTGACCTATATTGCCAGACACCAGTCTGAAAATAAACTCGTACGTATTGCAGATATAGCCGAATGTGAAAAAATTTCCCAAAAATTTTTAGAAAGTATTCTCCTAACACTCAGAAAATCGGGTTTTTTAGGATCAAAAAAAGGAAAGGGCGGTGGCTATTACCTTATTAAAGAGGCTTCAGATATTAACATGTGCGATGTTATCCGGATTCTGGAAGGGCCTATAGCCTTATTGCCTTGTGTAAGCTTAAATTATTATGAAGCCTGTCAAGAATGTGCAGATGAAGCGAGCTGTAGGCTTCATAAACTAATGGTAGAGGTTCGTGATACAACCCTTAAGATATTTAAAAATCACTCATTACAAGATATGATTTAGTGAATTAATTCTCATTTCAATAGGCTTTTTGTGTCATTGAATAAAAATTCTAATATTTTTTAAAAATAATACCGTCTAAAAAGAATTATTTATATAGTTTTGCACATTATCCTATAAAACCTATAGGAAATACTTAATAAGTAATTAAAATGCTATGATTGCACAGTATTGGACAGATAAGGCTTCTAACAAAAGGGTAGAAAAAACCGATAATTATTCTGAGCATCCCGTTAGAAGCTTAGTCAAAGCCATTAGTTGGCGTGTTGTGGGTACTATAGATACATTAATTATTTCATGGCTCATTACAGGTAAATTGGCACTGGCATTATCAATTAGTGGCATTGAGTTTATTACCAAAATGTTGTTGTACTATGGTCATGAACGTGTGTGGAATTTTATAAAATGGCGAAAACAATGACAAATTTTAAAGAAGAAATTAAACAGGTAAACAGCAGGCTAAAAACAACTTTGCCCGAAGAAATAGTTAAATGGGCTGTAAAAAAAGCTAAAAATCCGGTAGTGACAACCAATTTTAGACCTTATGAAGTAGCTATTTTACACGCTTGTGTTTCGGTCAAGCCCGATATTAAAGTTATTTGGTGCGATACGGGTTATAATACACCCCAAACCTATGCTCATGCTCAAGATTTGATAAGTCGTTTAAATTTGAATGTGTATTTATACGTTCCTAAACAAACCGCAGCCCATCGCGATGTGGTTTTAGGAATACCAAATATAGATGACCCAAATCATAAATTATTTACCGAGCAAGTAAAATTAGAGCCTTTTAAACGCGCCATGTCAGAGCATCAACCCGATGTGTGGTTTACCAATTTACGTCATGGGCAAACGGCTTTTAGAGATTCAATAGACATTTTGTCGTATTCTAAAGACGGTATCTTAAAAGTGAGTCCTTTTTACTATTGGACCGATGCCGAATTAGACCAATATTTAAACACACATAATTTACCCAACGAATTTAAATATTACGACCCAACCAAGGTTTTAGCCAACCGCGAGTGTGGTTTACATATATAAAATAAAAAGCATGAAAAATATTTTAGAAATAAATCCCTTAGAAAACGAAGCCATTTATATATTTAGAGAGGTAGCGGCTCAATTTGAACGACCGGTACTGTTGTTTTCGGGCGGCAAAGACTCTATTACATTGGTACGATTGGCGCAAAAAGCCTTCTATCCGGCTAAAATACCCTTTCCGTTAATGCATATTGATACCGGTCATAATTTCCCCGAAACTATTGAATTCCGCGACAGGTTGGTGCGCGAATTAGGACTTGAATTAATTGTTAGACATGTACAAGATTCTATAGATCAAGGAAAAGTAAAAGAAGAATCAGGGCGCTATTCCAGTCGCAATACCTTACAAACAACCACCCTCTTAGATGCTATAGAAGAGTTTAAATTCGACGCTTGTATAGGAGGAGCCCGTCGCGATGAAGAAAAAGCCCGCGCCAAAGAACGCATCTTTTCAGTTCGCGATGATTTTGGCCAATGGGATGAAAAAAATCAACGTCCCGAATTATTCGACATGCTTAACGGTCAAATAGATTTGGGTCAAAATGTACGTGTTTTTCCTATTTCAAATTGGACAGAATTAGACGTTTGGCATTATATAGAAAAAGAAGATTTAGAAATACCCTCTATTTATTTTGCGCATAAGCGCGACATATTTATCCGAGATGGTCTTATTTGGTCACATTCAGACTTTGTCTTTCAAGATGACGATGAACCGGTAGAAGAACGTATGGTACGCTTTAGAACTGTGGGTGATATGAGTTGTACCGCAGCAGTAGATTCTTATGCCACAACCATAAGCCAAGTAGTAGCCGAAATACGCGATTCGCGTATTTCTGAACGCGGCGCCCGAATTGATGATAAGCGCTCTGAAGCGGCTATGGAAAAACGCAAACAACAGGGATATTTCTAATACAAGTTATAAGTTAATAGTTAGAAGAGTAATTAGTAAAAAAATGTCACACTGAGCGTCCCGAAATTTCGGGAGAAGTGTCTCAATAAATAAAACTAAAAAGCATAAAGTATTATATATCAGGCGTTTGATATTAGATGTTTAAAAATGTGCTACCAGATACCAAATACAAAATAAATTAATACTTGATACCAGTTACCAAGTACCAGATACAAAAAAAGAAAATGGAAGTATTAAAAATAGCCACAGCAGGCAGTGTAGATGACGGAAAAAGTACGCTTATCGGGCGATTGCTTTACGATACAAAATCATTAACCGATGATAAATTAGAAGCCATAGAAAAAAGTAGCAAACAAAAAGGCTACGATTATCTCGATTTCAGTTTGGCCACCGATGGTTTGGTAGCCGAACGCGAACAAGGCATTACCATAGATGTGGCACACATTTATTTTTCGACAGAAAACCGCAGTTATATTATTGCCGATACACCAGGCCATGTAGAATATACCCGAAATATGGTAACGGGTGCTTCTACCTCACAGGCAGCCATCATATTAATTGACGCCCGTCATGGGGTTATTGAGCAAACCTACCGTCATTTTTTTATCACCAATTTGCTACGCTTAAAAAGCGTCATAGTGTGTATTAATAAAATGGATTTGATTGATTTTTCTGAAGAAAGATATAACGAAATAAAATCAGATTTCGAAACATTAGCAAAAAAGAGTGATTATGAAGATCAAAATATAACCTTTATTCCCGTTAGTGCCTTAAAAGGCGATAATGTGGTAAAACCCTCACAAATTATGACTTGGTATAAAGGGCAAACCCTGATTGAATATCTCGAGGAATTAGACACTTCAGATATTTATAACTGTGGTAAAATGCGTTTCCCCGTACAATACGTTATTCGTCCTAAAACCCAAGAATACCACGACTACAGAGCTTATGCCGGAAAAGTGTATGGCGGTAAAATTGATGTAGGCGATGAGGTTTTGGTGCTGCCATCTCAAACTAAAACCAAAGTAAAAGATATTTACTTTAACGGCGAAAGATACAAATCGGCCGCCAGACGTTCTTCTATATCAATTACTTTAGAAAATGATGTGAATGTGAGTCGGGGCGATATGATAGTTAAGTTAACCAGTCCTCCCAAAATAGACAAACGCTTTACCGCTACAATTACTTGGATGGATGCCAAACCCTTAAATGCCGGTTCAAAATATATATTGCAACACGGTGTCAATAAGGTTATGGCAAAAGTGTCAAGTATCAACAATAAAATAGAAACCGATTTTTCGGGAGTGGAATCAAATGTAAGCCATTTAAAAATGAACGACATTGCATCGGTATCGTTTCAGTTAAACAAAGCCATTTTTTTTGACCCTTTTAAAGAACACCGCACAAACGGCTCCTTTATTTTAATAGACACACAAACCAATAATACGGTTGCTGTTGGTTTTATTGAATAGTGTAAATAAATAAAAATCAACATATAATTGTAATCTTAAGTATATAGCCTAAAGGGTTAAGAAAGGCTTTTTATTAACTGAAAAACATATATTATGCAAAGTTTCAGAACTGAAATCGAGAATCCGGTGGTGGAAAAGGATATTATCACTCTCGAAGAAAAAATAAATCAATATTATTCGGGTGAGCTTGATGAAAGCCGGTTTAGAAGTTTGCGCTTAGCCCGCGGCATTTACGGGCAACGACAGTTTGGTGTTCAAATGGTGCGTATCAAATTGCCTTACGGCAAAGTGACCGGTGAACAACTGTACCGCATAGCAAAGGTATCAGATGAGTATTCGTCCGGGCAATTGCATATTACAACACGTCAAGATATTCAGATTCATCATGTGAGTTTAGACCGCACTCCTGAACTTTGGGCCGACTTAGAAAAAGATGCTATTACTTTACGTGAGGCCTGTGGCAATACGGTTAGAAATATTACAGCATCAGAAACGGCAGGTATAGACCCTGACGAACCTTTTGATGTATCACCTTATGCCCATGCGGTTTTTCAATTCTTTCTTCGAAACCCCATCTGTCAAGAAATGGGTAGGAAGTTTAAAATATCATTTTCTGGGACAGATAAAGATACAGCCCTAAGTTTTATAAACGATTTGGGTTTTATCGCCAAAATGAAAGAACATAAAAGAGGTTTTAAGGTATTGTTAGCCGGTGGCTTAGGAGCGCAGCCGCATTTAGGGCTAACTATGTATGAATTTATTGACGAAAGTACAATTATCCCACTGATAGAAGCTGTTTTACGTGTATTTGACAGGCATGGTGAGCGCACTAAGAGGGCTAGAGCAAGACTTAAATTTTTGGTACGCGACATGGGTTTACAGCATTTTATTGCGTTGGTTGACACCGAAAGAAAAGCCCTTTCAAATACAGTATTTAAAATAGACAAGTCTTATTTTGAAAGAGAAACAGTCATTTCTAAAGTTAAAACACCTTTAGTTAAAATTGAAGATAAAGAGGCTTATTATTTATGGAAAACAACAAACGTTATTCCTCAAAAACAAAAAGGTCTAAGTGCAATCGGCATTAGAGTTCAATTAGGAAATTTCCATACAGATAAAGCCCGAAAAATAGCCTTTTTAATAAAAAATTACGCTGCAAATGAATTGCGTTTAACACTGCGTCAAAACATATTGATTCGTCATGTAAAAAACGAATTATTGCCCTTTTTCTATGCAGAACTAAAAGAAATAGGTCTTGTAGAAATAGCTTATAACAGCGCCAATGATATTACCTCTTGTCCGGGGACAGATACATGTAATCTAGGCATTGCAAATAGTACGAGTCTTAGCAGAGAACTTGAAAAAGTGTTGAAAAATGAATTTCCACAATACGCTAATAATAAAGAAATTACAATAAAGATTAGTGGCTGTATGAATGCTTGCGGCCAACACACATTGGCACAAATAGGATTTCAAGGGATGTCTATTAATGTCGACTCATATACAGCACCGGCCTTACAGGTTTTACTTGGTGGCGGTATTTTAGGAAACGGAAAGGCGAGAATGGCCGATAAAATTATTAAAATCCCCGCTAAACGGGCTCTTCAGGCCTTACGTTATATTTTAAACGATTATGAGGCATATACACAACCTAATGAATCTTTTTTAAATTATTACAACAGAAAAGGGGAGAATTATTTTTATCGTTTGTTAAAACCCTTAGCCGATATAGACAATTTACAAAAAAATGACTTTGTTGATTGGGGTACTAATGAGTTATACACCAGAGCTATAGGAACAGGAGAATGTGCCGGTGTGGTTATAGACTTGGTAGCAACTTTATTATATGAAAGTCGTGAAAAAATTGAAAATGCCTTGGGGGCTTTTAATCAAAATCAGTTTGCCGATGCCGTTTATTACGCCTATACCGGTTTTATAAATTTGGCCAAGGCCCTATTATTATCACAAGGCAAAAAAGCAAATACCCA
>CAZMBM010000042.1:0-16824 GCA_964564475.1 uncultured Flavobacteriaceae bacterium
AGAAAGAACCCTTACCATAAATTCTGCCGATATAATAAATGGTAAGATAGAAGGCGATTTTAAACTGGCAGAATTACCTGATTTAGTAGAAAACGGTTTGGGTAGCTTGTTGTCTAAATACAATTATAAAAAACTTACGCCTAATCAGGAATTGCGTTTTAATTTTAAAATTTATAATAAAATAGTAGAGATTTTTTTTCCCGAGATAAAATTAGCTCCCAATACCTTTATCAGAGGACGTTTAAAAACACGGGACAATAGTTTTAGTCTCAATTTTAAATCGCCCGAATTAGACTTGTACAAAAATAAAATAGTGCGTATAAATTTACAAATTGACAATAAAAACCCCCTTTTTAATACACTTTTAACCGTTTCTAAAATAAATTCCAGTTACTACAATATTTCAAAATTAAACTTGGTAAATGTAAAATTAAAGGACACATTGTTTTTACGCACCAATTTTTACGGAGGAGATTCTTTAACAGAAAAATACAGCTTGAGTTTGTTTAATACAAAAATGCCTAATGGTAAATCTGTTTTTGGCATCAAAAAGTCGAATATTAATGTTAAGAATATTGATTGGATATTAAATCCGAGTAATAATAGAGCCAATAAAATAATATTTGACAAAAATTTTAAATCGTTCGAAATAAAGAAAATTGATTTGCAATCGGGCGGGCAAAAAGCGGATATTGAAGGCCTTATTACAGATGCAAACAATAAGGACATTCAATTAAATTTAAAAAATGTTGCTTTAGAAAACATCACACCGTCAATAGATAGCTTATCTATAAAAGGGATAATTAATGGAAATCTTAATTACAAGCAAGTAAATGGCATGTTAATGCCCATTACCGATATGACTATAGATAATTTTATAGTTAACAAATCGTACCAAGGCGATCTTATTTTTAATGCCCAAGGTTTTAATACGATTAAAAAATATGAATTAAACCTGCTTATTAACCGTAACAATGTTAGAAGTCTTTATGCAAAAGGGACGATTGACCTTAAATCTCAAAAGCCCAATCTCGACATGGATATTGTTTTTAACAGGTTTAAACTAAATGCTTTTAGCCCCTTAGGCGAAAATGTTTTGTCAAATATCCGCGGTTATGCCAGCGGACAAGCAAAGGTTTGGGGCCGTTTAGAAAATCCGTTTATAGATGGTGAATTGCGCTTGTCAGAAGCCGGTTTAAAATTTCCATATATCAATGTCGATTATTATTTTAAAGGAGAACCAAAAATTAAACTGTACAAACACACTTTTGAATTTTTACCGACAGTTTTAGTAGATGAAACCTATAAAACCGAAGCTGATTTAACGGGAACTATTAAACACGAACATTTTAGAAAATGGTTTATAGATTTACAATTAAAGACCGATAATTTACTTGTCCTTAACACTCAAGAGGACGAAGAATCTTTGTATTATGGAAAGGGTTTTATCGAAGGACAAGCGTCAATTAAAGGGCTGACAGATAATTTAGTTATAGATGTAAACGGTAAGACAAATCCGGGCACAAAATTTATTATCCCACTTAGCGATGTTAGATCAATTGACGATTCTAATCTTGTGCATTTTATAAACAAAGAAACAAACCCTAATAAAGATAAAGCCAACGAAGACGTTGTTTTAAGCGATTTACAAGGCCTTACAATTAAATTTAATCTGGATGTTACAAAAGATGCTGTTGCGCAAATTGTAATTGACAAAAAAACGGGAAGTATTTTAAAAGGCAGTGGCGATGGTAACTTACAAATTAACATAAATACCAATGGTAATTTTACTATGTTCGGCAATTTTGTAGTAGATAATGGTGTGTATCAGTTCAAAAACATTATCAATAAATCTTTTGATGTAAACAGGGGAGGCACCATAAACTGGACGGGTAATCCGTACAATGCCGATTTAGATATTGAAGCAGTTTATCACACAAAGGCCAATCCGGCAGTACTTTTAGAGAATGTAAGGGGATCACGTAATGTGGAAATTGATTTAATGACAAAAATTAAAGGTAAACTGTACGAATCAAATATTCAATTTGATGTTCAAATTCCCAATGCCAGTTCTACTGTCAATAGTGAGTTACAGTTTAAATTAAATGATAATGACAAAAAGATGACCCAATTTTTTGCCCTCTTAACAACAGGGATGTTTATAAATCAAGATAATTTGAGTATAGACAGTAATGCCGCACTAACGGGTACTATTTCTGAACGTATTTCGAGTGTTTTATCAGATATTTTAAATAAAGATGGCAATGCTTTTCAGATTGGCGTAAATTACGATGTGGGAAATACAGACAGGTTTAAAAATTTTAAAACAGACGATCAGCTTGAAATTTCAGTATCGTCACGGATAAGTAAGAAATTCACAATTAATGGTAAAGTGGGGGTGCCTGTTGGTTCCAGAACACAATCAAGTGTTGTGGGCGAAGTAGAAATTGCCACACCTTTAAACAAATCAGAAAGTTTAAAAGGACGTATTTTTAACCGACAGAATGAAATACAATTTGCTGTAGCCGATCAAGAAGGTTATACACAAGGCTTGGGTTTGTCTTATCGAATAGAATTCGACAACTTAAAAGAGTTATTCAAAAAATTAAATAAAAAGAAAAATAAAAAACAAAAGATAAAAAAGGATAGTACAAATCTAAATATTGACCTCTTACGCTTTAAGAAACAGGCAAAAGACTCTGTAAGAATGAAGGACTAACAAACCTTATTAATTTAATTTTTGACAGCCTATTTTCTTAAAATAAATAGAACAAAAACAACTTTAATTGACCTGCAAAGCGAAAACGATTTCGTATTAAACACAGTAATAGGATATAATTAAGTAAGAATATTCGTAAATTTGACCTTCGATTTTTTCAGATGAAAAAGATTAAAAAAATAGCGGTTTTAACTTCCGGAGGCGATGCTCCCGGCATGAATGCTGCTATACGCTCTGTTGTAAGAACATGTGCCCATTACAGGATAGACTGTATAGGTGTTTATAGAGGTTATCAGGGTTTAATTGAAGGCGATTTTACTCCCTTGAGTGCGCGCAGTGTGAGTAGTATAATTAAAAAGGGCGGTACGATGTTAAAATCGGCACGCTCTGATGAATTTAGAACAAAAGCAGGTCGTAAAAAAGCCTATGAAAAAATTAAAGCAGCCGATATAGATGGCCTAATTTTAATTGGTGGTGACGGGTCTTTTACAGGGGGATTAAAATTTAATGAAGAATTTGATTTCCCCATAATAGGTATTCCGGGAACTATAGATAACGATATTTTTGGTACAGATTACACCATTGGTTACGATACGGCTTTAAATACTGTTGTAGAAGTAATCGATAAAATTCGCGATACAGCCAGTTCACACAACCGCCTGTTTTTTGTTGAAGTAATGGGGCGTGATGCCGGTTTTATTGCTTTAAATGCCGGAATTGGCTCGGGCGCCGAAGAAATTTTAATTCCCGAAGAAGATTTGGGTTTAGACAGGTTATTAGAATCACTTAAACGCAGTAAGCGCTCAGGAAAATCGTCAAGTATTGTCGTGGTTGCCGAAGGCGATAAAATGGGTAAAAATGTTTTTGAATTACGCGATTATGTAGAAGAGAATATGCCCGAATACGAGGTACGTGTATCGGTTCTCGGCCATATGCAACGCGGTGGTTCGCCTTCGTGTTTTGACCGTGTCTTGGCATGTAGGCTAGGCGTAAAGGCCGTTGAACTTGTTTTAGACGGTAAATCTAATTTAATGGTGGGCATTGTAAATACCAAAATACAAAGTTGTTCTATTAAAGAAGCCCTTAATGGACATCACGATATAAATAAAGAATTAATAAGAGTGTCAGACATAATGTCTATTTAACATTTAGAAATTAAAAATTAAAAATGATAAAAATTGGAATAAACGGATTCGGAAGAATTGGAAGATTGGCTTTTAGAGCCGCTGTAAAAAGAGAAAATATACAAATTGTAGGAATTAACGATTTGTTGGAAGTAGATTATTTGGCTTATTTATTAAAATACGATTCTGTTCACGGTAAATTTGACGGGGATATATCTGTAAAAGATGGTAATTTAGTTGTAAACGGAAATAGTATAAGAATTACAGCAGAACGCAATCCCGAAAATTTAAAATGGGATGCGATAGGTGCCGATTATATTATAGAATCAACAGGTTTTTTTACCGATAAAGACAAAGCGGCATTACATATAAAAGCAGGTGCTAAAAAAGTTATCATTTCGGCACCGTCTAAAGATGCGCCGACTTTTGTAATGGGCGTTAATCATACAGAAATGAAACCTACAGATGTTATTGTTTCTAATGCCTCTTGTACAACAAATTGTTTGGCACCAATTGCCAAAGTATTAAACGATAATTTTACAATTGTAGAGGGTTTAATGACAACGGTTCATGCTTCAACAGCTTCTCAAAACACCGTAGATGGTCCATCAGGTAAATGGCGTATGGGCAGAGCGGCTTTAAATAATATTATTCCGACTTCAACGGGGGCGGCTATTGCCGTAACCAAAGTTATTCCCGAATTAATAGGAAAACTAACAGGCATGTCTTTTAGAATACCCACAGCCGATGTTTCTGTAGTTGATTTAACGGTGCGCCTAGAAAAATCTACCAGTTTAAAAGAAATTAATGAAGCTATTAAAAAAGCCTCCGAAAATGAACTAAAAGGTATTTTGGCTTATACAGAAGATCAAGTAGTGTCTCAAGATTTTGTATCTGAAGTTAATACTTCTATTTATGACGCTAATGCCTGTATTTCGCTTAACCCTAATTTCTTTAAAATAATTTCATGGTATGATAATGAATTTGGCTATTCAAATAAAATTGTTGATTTGGTTGTGCATGCCGCATCACTAAGTTGATTATTGTTAGATTAATATGAAAAATCCTGCGTGAGCAGGATTTTTTTTTGTGCTACATAAGCCTACTTCTTTGTATATTTGATTGCTTTTATGAAAAATGTTGTCAAACTTATTGAATGCCCTAGAGATGCTATGCAAGGCATCAAACCTTTTATACCTACACAAGTAAAAGCAGATTATATTAATGCACTTTTAAAAATAGGATTTGATACAGTTGATTTTGGTAGTTTTGTGTCGCCAAAAGCGATTCCGCAGATGAAAGATACAGCTGAGGTACTCTCTAAATTAAATGTATCTACAACAAAAAGTAAACTTTTAGCTATTGTAGCCAACGTACGAGGGGCACAGGACGCTTCTCAATTTGATGAGATAAGTTATTTAGGCTATCCCTTTTCTATTTCAGAAAATTTTCAAATGCGTAATACCGGTAAAACCCGTGCAGAATCATTAAAAATATTGAAAGAAATTTTAGCAATAGCTTCTAAAAGTAACAAAGAAGTAGTGGCCTATTTGTCTATGGGTTTTGGCAACCCTTATGGTGATCCTTGGGATGTAGATATTGTGGCAAAATGGACAGATATTCTTGTGAATATGGGGGTTAAAATACTTTCATTGTCAGATACTATTGGCGCTTCAGACGCTAAAACAATAGCCTATTTATTTTCAAATTTAATTCCTATGTATCCTCAAATTGAATTTGGAGCCCATTTACACACCATACCCAATTCTTGGTTTGACAAAGTAGAGGCGGCCTTTAATGCAGGTTGTAGTCGTTTTGACGGGGCTATGTTAGGTTATGGGGGATGTCCTATGGCAAAAGACGCTCTTACGGGAAATATGCCAACAGAGCATTTGGTTAGTTATTTTGAAAATAAAAAAATGAGTACCCAACTTATAAAACCCAACTTTATAGAGGCCTATGCGTTGGCTCAAAAAGTTTTTTTTAATCTCTAAATTTTCTTCTTCCTTTTTTATTTTTAAAGGAGCCCGAATTGAAAGATGTATTAGATTTCTTGAACTTTGAATACTTTTTACCACTTCCGTGTTTTGGCTTGGTTGTTTTTTCTATACTAATAGTTCTGCCATCATATTCTTTATTGTTTAAAGATTTTATAATAACTGACGCCTCAACTGTATTTTCTATTTCAAAAAACGAGAAGTTTTTTAAGATTTCAATTTGACCAATACCAAAGTCGTGTTGTTTTAAGTTTCTGTTTATCAAACCAATTAAAGAGGCTGGGGTTAACTTGTCAATTTTACCAAGATTTATGTAGTAGCGTGTGTAATTTTCGTCTGATTTTTTTCTAGAAGATTTACTGCTGTCACCGTCAATATCTGCTGCGTTTTCATAATAAGATAAAAAACGATTGAACTCAACAGATACAAAACGTTTAATCAATTCTTCTCGACTTAAATACTCTAACTCACGATAAATATCAGTTAAAAAAGATTCTATTTCACTTTCATTTACATCTACGTTTTTAACTTTATTTATAAGGTTAAATAATTGCTTTCCACAGATATCTTTACTGTTGGGTATAGATTTAATTTGAAAGGTTTTAGAAATTAACTTTTCAATAGATTTTAATTTACCGCGTTCTCTGCCGTTTACAATAACTATAGACACGCCCTCTTTTCCGGCGCGTCCGGTTCTACCGCTTCTATGCGTATAGGCCTCGTATTGATCGGGAATTTTGTAGTTGATAACATGAGTTAAATCGTTTACATCTAAACCCCTGGCGGCAACATCTGTTGCGATGAGTAATTGAAGGTGTTTTGATCTGAATTTTTGCATAACCATATCACGTTGTGCTTGAGACAAATCGCCATGAAGCGCATCGGCATTATAGCCGTCGGCAATTAATTTTTCGGCTACATTTTTAGTTTCAGCACGTGTTCTGCAAAAGACAATACCATAAATATCCGGATAAAAATCGGTAATTCTCTTTAGGGCCAGATACCTGTTTTTTTCTTCTGTAATATAGGCTTCATGTTTTACATTTAGGGTACTTATATTTTTTTTGCCGGCTGCAATTTCAAAAGGATTTTGCATATAGTTTTTGGCAATATTATCAACCTCTTTGGGGAAAGTTGCCGAAAATAAAAGTGTTTGTTTTTCTTGAGGTGTGTCTTCTAATATCCGATCTAACTCATCTTTAAAGCCCATATTGAGCATTTCGTCAGCTTCATCTAAAACGACCCATTTTACGGTGTTTAAGTTTAAGACCCGTCGTTTAATTAAATCTACGGTACGTCCGGGTGTTCCCACAACTATTTGGGCACCTTTTTTTAAGCCTCTAATTTGTAAATCGATATTGGCACCGCCATAAACGGCAACGGTTTTAACTTTGGGTAAATATTTGGTAAACTCTTTAATATTTTCGGTTATTTGTATGGCCAATTCACGTGTTGGCGATAAAATAATGGCCTGAGTATTGCCGTGATTTGTGTCGATTTGATCTATTATAGGTAAGCTAAAAGCCGCTGTTTTACCTGTACCTGTTTGCGCAAATGCTTTTAAATCTTTTTTAGAAGTTAATAAATGGGGAATCGCTTTTTGTTGAATAGGCGTTGGTGTTGTAAATCCTATGTCGGTTAAAGCTTTAATAAGGTTTTCTTGTAAGCCAAGATCAGAAAATGTAGTCATAAAATATTTTAATATTACCCTCTTTTTAAGGGCGTGCAAATGTAAGGTAAATTTTTAGTTAAAGGTGTAAGAATCAGTTTTTTTCTAAATTATCTAATTCTGCACTAAAATTTCTGGCCCAAAAAACGGTAAACCCATTTTTTACAATGGCATTATTGTTTAATAAAATAATTCGGGGAGTTCGTGCCGTAATAAAATTACGCATCACACATTGTTGGGCTAATTGAAATTGGTTTTTAGAATCTAAATTGTTAAAAACAGGCGATTTTAACCAAGAGTCTTTAGAGTGATCCACGTTTATTCCTATAAAGTTTAAATGGGGATATTTTTTTTGAAGATAGACCACCCTTTTAGACAGGTTGTTGGCATCTACAAATTTTTTAGACCAAAAGTATAAAACCGTCTTCTTATTTTTAAAAATAGATGTGGCGTCTAATTTGTCGCCACTTGTGTTAATAACTTTAAAATCAAATAGTTTATCTCCTTTTTTAATATTGTTATAATCAAAGGCCAGTTGTTTTATTTCGTCAAGCATTTCTTGGTCATCACAATTTTCATTAAATATTTTTAGCGCCTCTTTTTGCTGCTCCTCAGACAGTTCATAGTTGATAAACCCATCGGATATAAAACGGTATAAAAGCACATTTTTAAGTTGTTTTTCTTTGATAAGTGATGAGGTGTATTCTAAGAGGTTAATAGAGAAATTTGATTCAGGATTTTTAAATTTTTTCTCGTAAGCCTTGTGAAACAGATAACTGCTTACATAATTTCTATAGGGAAAAAAATAGACCAAACTAGGGTCGTTTAAATTGATATTCTCTCTAAAAGCATAAAATTTATCATCTAATTTGGGATAAGTATTGCGTTTTAATTGTTGTTTATGTGATAACGGATAACTTTCTTTTTTTCTGTAGAGAGGGTATTTTATGGCAACTTCTACCAATTTTTTGAAATAATCAGATTCCTTTTTTGTGTTTGCTTTAAACTGATTGTACATATTATCTTTAACCCGCAATATCGAATCTATTTTGTCATTAAATACATTGGCCGGTAAACCGTAAAAAGCGTTAAATATTACATCTTCTCTTTCATTGTTTAAAAACAAGTTCATTAAAAAGTTATTGCGTTCGGCTCCTTTGCCACTAAAGACCAGCGACTCATCAAAATCCCAAGTATTTAAGCGAATAATAATACTGTCTTCTCTTTCAAAAAATACGTACTGGTATTCTCTGCCATGACTAAAAGTATAAAGTCCGGAATCTAAATTTTTGAGTTTAAATAAAAAGCTGTTATTTTCTTTTAAAACGGTAGAATCTAATATCTTATCATTTTTAAAAAAATAAACCTTAGTAGATTTAGGATTTACAATCTGTCCCCCAAAATACGCGTAAGATTTGGAATTTTTTTTAGTGCAACTTGCAATAAACAAGATTGTTATACTTATTAAAAACGCTATTTTTAAATAAAATTTCACTTTAGATTATTTATTTTTTTGGCAGATTAAGGCATTTACAAAACTAAGTTAATAGGCTGTTTAAATTTGTTAAGGTGTTGTTAAATTATATAGTATAAAAATTAAGAACATTAATGTCTCAATTTTACTACTTTTGCCAAAATTTTAACAAAAGAAATAAAAAATGTTAACAGTTTCAAATCTATCTGTCCAATTTGGTAAGCGCATTTTGTTTGACGAGGTAAATACAACATTTACGCAGGGCAATTGTTACGGAATTATAGGGGCAAACGGTTCAGGAAAATCTACTTTTTTAAAAATAATAGCCGGTGAAGTTGACCCAACATCGGGACATATAAGTATAGAAAAAGGCAAGCGAATGTCTGTCTTACAACAAGATCACTTTGCTTTTGACGAGTATCCTGTTTTAGAAACGGTATTGATGGGTAATAAGCCTTTGTTTGAATTAAAAAAAGCTCTGGATACCATTTATGCCAAACCCGATTTTTCTGAAGAAGATGGTGTAAAGGCCGGCGAATTGGGTGTAGAATTTGAAGAAATGGGCGGGTGGAATGCCGAAAGTGATGCCGCAACCCTGCTTTCTTCTCTGGGTATAAAAGAAGACACACATTACACTTTGATGAAAGATTTAGACGGAAAAGCTAAGGTACGTGTCTTATTGGCACAGGCTTTATTTGGAAATCCGGATATTTTGGTGATGGATGAGCCTACTAACGATTTAGATTTTGAAACAATAGGTTGGTTAGAGCACTTTTTAGCCAATTATGACAATTGTGTCATTGTGGTGTCGCACGACAGGCATTTTTTAGATGCTGTGTGTACCCATATTTCAGATATAGATTTTGGTAAGATAAATCATTACTCGGGTAACTATACTTTTTGGTATGAATCGAGTCAATTAGCAGCCAGACAACGCTCGCAACAAAACAAGAAAGCCGAGGAAAAGAAAAAAGAACTCGAAGAATTTATAAGGCGTTTTTCTGCCAATGTAGCCAAATCTAAGCAAGCCACTAGCCGTAAAAAGATGATTGAGAAACTCAATATTGGCGATATAAAACCATCTAGTCGCCGTTACCCTGCCATTATTTTTGAACAAGAGCGTCAGGCGGGTGACCAAATATTGAACATAGAAAATTTAGAAATGTCTATAGATGACAAAATTTTGTTTAAAGATGTACACATAAACCTTAATAAAGGCGATAAAGTAGCCGTTATTTCAAAAGATTCAAGAGCTGTCACCGCTTTTTATGAGATTATAAACGGTCATATTAAAGCAACTGCCGGTAAATATCAGTGGGGTGTTACCACAACACAAGCCTATCTACCATTAGAAAACAGTAGTTTTTTTGAAAACAGTATGTCTTTGGTCGATTGGTTGCGTCAGTGGTCTAAAACAGAAGAAGAGCGCGAAGAAGTTTTTGTACGAGGCTTTTTGGGGAAAATGTTGTTTAGTGGCGATGAAGCTTTAAAAACCTGTAAGGTTCTGTCGGGTGGCGAAAAAGTGCGTTGTATGCTGTCGCGGATGATGATGATACGCGGCAATGTACTACTTTTAGACGAACCTACTAACCATCTCGATTTAGAATCAATCCAAGCTTTTAACAATGCGCTTAAAAACTTTAAAGGAACTGTTTTGTTTTCTACACACGATCACGAATTTGCACAAACAGTTGCTACCCGTATAATAGAATTGACACCAAAAGGTATTATTGATAGATACACCACTTTTGACGAGTATTTGGCAGACGCCAAGATTAAGGAGCTGCGTCAAAAAATGTATGCTTAAAAAAAAATCAGCGTATTACCGATAGTGATACGCTGAATAAATTGTAAGGAGAGAGCTATGTTACCAACTGCCTCCGGCGCCACCGCCCGAGAAGCCACCGCCACCAAAGCCGCCACCGAAACCACCACCAATACTGCCACCGCCAAAACCACCGCTTGAACCGCCACCGTAATGGCCTCTTCCGGCTCCGCTTAAAAGAATGGCTGTTAGTATGTCTGAGGCAGCCGAATGTCTTCTGCCACCGCCTTTACCACCACCACCTCGGGATATTCTAGAGACGACCATAAGAATGATGAAGATGATTAAAATAACATATCTAACAGGAAAATTGCCGTTTTTCTTCTTAGCAGCAGGTTTGTTATTATTTTTAAAGCTGCCGTTTAAAACCTGAAAAATAGCTTCAGTGCCCTTGTCTAGTCCTGTGTAATAATCACCTCTTTTAAATTCGGGGATAATAATATTTCTAATAATGGTACCATTAATCCCTGCAGTTAGTTTAATTTCTGCCCCATAACCCGGCGAAATCCATATTTTACGCTCTTTTTTGGCCAGTAAAACAAGCACACCATTGTCTTCTTTGGCTTGTCCGAAGCCCCACTTTTGTGCCCAACGCGGTGTTAAAATACCTATGCTTTCACCTTTTAGGGTTTCTATTGTAATTACAACAATTTGTGTAGAAGTAGAATCGGCATATTTTATTAATTTATTTTCTAAAGCCGTTTTTTGAGAGGCCGTTAAAACTTTAGCGTAATCGTAAACGCTTGTTTGAAAATCGGGTTTTTTTGGTATTGTAAATTGGCTAAATGCGGCTTGTACAAAAAACAAGAGGCATATAAAAAACGATACTTTTTTATATAATTTAAGTGTTGCTGTCATTTATCCTTTTGATATTTCGTCTGATAATTCGTTTACGTCGTCTGATTGGTAAGGGAAATAGGTTTTTAATTTGTTGCCCACTTCCAGTATGGCCAATTCTAAACCTTTGGCAAATTCTTTTTTGGCAAAATGCGACAGTACAATGTCTTTAGCCGACTGCCAAAAAGTATCGGTTACTTTGTTGTGAATACCTTCATCGCCAATAATGGCAAACTGTTTGCTTTCTACCGCCACGTATATTAAAACGCCATTTCTTTGGGCCGTTTCATGCATTTTTAGTTCGTAAAAAACCTCAAGGGCTCTGTCTAAGGGTGTTTTGTCTGAACCCTTTTCGATATGGACGCGTATTTCTCCCGAAGTGTTTTTTTCGGCAATTTTTATGGCGTCAATGAGGGTTTGTTCTTGCTCTTTTGTTAAAAAATCGTCAACTTTTGGCATTAGTCTTTTTTGTCAGAATTAAAATCGAATTTCACATCAGGCGCTTTATCGGCACCCACTTCAGATTCAAAATATACTTTACCCTCAAAATTAAACAGACCGGCTAGTATTGAATTTGGGAATGTCTTTACATGATTATTATAGGGTTTTACAGCTTCGTTAAAACGCGTACGTGCTGTTAAAATCTGATTTTCTGTACTGGCCAACTCGTCTTGTAATTTTAAAAAATTCTGATTGGCTTTTAATTCCGGATAACGTTCAACGGTTACCAATAAACTCTTTAGCGCCCCGCTCAATCCGCCTTGAACTTTATTAAAATTAGCCAGTTGCTGCGGTGTTATGTTAGAAGGGTCTATACTTACTGATGTGGCTTTGGCACGGGCATTAATAACGGCTGTTAAAGTCGATTTTTCAAAATCGGCGGCACCTTTGACGGTATTGACCAAATTACCGATTAAATCACTCCGGCGTTGGTAAGCTGTTTGTACATTGCCCCAACTTTCAGAGATATTCTCGTTTAATTTTACAGCTGTATTGTTAAAATTTACAGCCCATTTATAGCCTATAAAGGCAATGACGACTATAATTATTAAGGGTAACCACTTTTTCATGTTTATTTTGTTTTTAGGTTTACAGTATTAGTGATGTAAAATGCAAAGATGTTACAAATTTAAATCATAATTTTCTTTTTAAACGCTAAAACAATAAGTATTTTTAGCTGATAAATAATTATATTTGTTGGGATATAACAATTTGGCAGTAATATAGGAATGACACTACAAACAATAAAAATATCACCAATACTAAAAAAGGTCACTTCAAAGCGAAGCGAAGAAGATTATTATACATTGTGTTGGATTCAAAACGGCATTAACCATATCGAAATAAACAAAACAAAATACAAAAACGTATCAAATTCGGTTTTCTTCCTTACCCCGGACTTTGATTGGAAAATTCATAAAAATGGAACTTCAGCATCCTCTGGATACCTGCTTTACTTGTCTAAAAGTGTTTTGGAGTATCCTGCTTTCAAAAACCTTCACATTACCCAGGTGCGTTTTTTCAAGTCTGTCGATGAAATTCCCAAGATAAACCTTTCCCCTAGCATTGAAAAGAGAGTACAGTCTATTCTTGAAATGCTAGATGAACTCCTTAGTACCAACTTACCCCACAGAGAGGAAGCTATATTGTCGCTTCTAAACACCTTTTTTGTTTATTGTGATGGGAAATGCAATATCAAAACGTTTATTTCCGACAACAGCCAAAAAGCCGCCTTAGTCTATAAATTCAAAAAAAGGATTGATAAACAATTTCCCGAGTATCACGAGGTTTCCGCTTATGCACAACTACTGCACGTTTCAGACAAATACCTGAACGAATGCGTGAAAGAAGTTTTGGGAACTAACGCCAAAAGCCTCATTAACGAAAAACTTATAATGACTGCCCGTTACGAACTAAAATTCACAGATAAGCCCATCAAAGAAATAGCCTATCAACTTGGCTTTTCTTCTCCTGATTATTTCAGCTATTTTCTAAAAAAGCACACCAAATCATCCCCTTCTCAGCTGAGAAAAAATTGATTTTCTGAAATTCTAAGGTTTAACCGACATTTTCACATTTTTCATAGCACGCTTACCCTATATCTTTGTTCATAAAAGATAAATTATGAAGAATACAATTGTTATAGGAGCTACAGGTACCATTGGTAATGCCGTAAGCCAACTAATTCAAACCAAAGGGTATGAAGTGATAAAAGCCTCACGCCACACAGAGAACAGTATTGACATAGAAGATTCTGAATCTATCAAAACATTTTTTACAAAGACAGGGCATATTGATGCTATCATTTGTGCAGCTGGTGATGCCAGTTTTGGTTCATTTTCCAAACTGTCAAATGAACAAATCAATATTGGGCTGAAAAGCAAGTTAATGGGGCAGGTTAATTTGTGCCGTGTTGGATTACAAAATTTGAACCCTAATGGCGTAATCATCCTGACCGGTGGAATATTTGCTCATCAACCTTGGCCGGAAACGACCAATATTGCAATGGTAAATGCAGCTTTGGAAGGATTTGTTAAGGCACTTGCTTTGGAACTAACCGAAGGTAAAAGAATTTTGGTTGTGCACCCACCATTTGTCAAAGAAACTGCCGAAGCAATGCAGATGGACGGAAGTCAATGTCCGGCAGCATCAGATGTAGCCCTCACTTATCTGCAAGGACTTGAAAATGCAGAAAATGGCAAAGCCTTATTTGTCAATGAAAATAACATCATTAATCAATAAAATAGGATTATTATGGACAGAAAGAATTTTATCAAAACAGCTGGTCTCGGAATTGGGGTTACCTTGCTTCCCGGGGCTGCTATCAGCAAAGATTTATTAAATAAAGAAACATCAACTGCTAATCTGGAATCTAAAATTATTCGAAACGGTGAGGGTAACGTGCTAAATGTGCTAGGAGACATCCAAACCCACAAATTAGTAGGTAGTGATACTGACAATCAAATCGTTGAATGGGTCGATGATGTAGATCCCGGTGTTGGTATTCCACCACATATTCACACCAAAGAAGACGAGATTTTTAGGGTAATTGAAGGACAAATCGAAATAATGGTAGATGGAAAAACAACTGTATTAAAAGCTGGCGATACCGCTTTTGCACCTAAAAACATTCCACACGCCTGGACAGTTGTCGGAACGGAAAAAGCAAAAATGATTACAAGTGCTTTCCCTGCTGGAATTGAGATGATGTTTAAGGAATTGGCTGATTTACCTCCCGGGCCACCTGACTTTGAAAAAGTTGCTAAAATTTGTGGAAACCACGGAATCTCATTCTTGAAATAAATACTACTGCCAAACATTGTATAAAAGCAATAGCGGTTCGGGGGTAAACTCGAACCGTTTTTGTGTTTAATTCAGTATCTTGTTATCCGAAAAGTAAATGTGTTTTAATCCGCTACTGCTCTTATACTTGACCGTTGTGCTTAACAGGATAAAAAAGGCCTGAATTCAAGAACTTAACGCAACAAATCATAATCTTAGATTTGTTGTATGAAAGCAAAGAAATATAAGCGATTAACATTAGAAGAACGTATTGTAATAGAAACATTATTACAAGAAAACAAGAGAAAAAGTCGAAGCACTGAAAAACCACTAAGCTAAAAAATATTTAAGAGTATCTGGTTTCCAGAAAAGAAAAAAACCAAGTTCCGAAAAGTCTCCAGACTTAAGACCTTACCACAAACCATAATCACATAGTCAATGCCTTTAGCCGGCGCAATTTCTTAATCGGATTAAGCCAACTCAATACTCATAACTAACATTTCAACAAATTTTGTTACATTTGGAGTCCTCCTCACAAACGAAACACTTTAATGTGTTTTAAATATTTATTATAAAACAAAACTTGAGTTATCATCTAAAGTAATGTTTAAAAAAAATTAAAAAGGTTTTAAAACGAGTTACCTGCAATTACCAAAAAAATGAACAACAGAATTTTAATAATCTTATTTTTATCCTTGAGTTTTTCGGTTTGTTCCCAAAAAGAAAATCTGAAAGGAATTGATAAAAAGGGAATTAAACAAGACCTAAATGAAATTCTAACTGATATAAAAAACAATTATATCTATCTAAATGAAAAAGATACTGATTTAGATTGTATCAAAGAAAAGTACACCAAAAAAATTGACCTCATTAAATCAGAAGAAGAAATTGTTTTGTTCTTCGAGTACTTATTAGATGAATTCTACGACAATCATATAACATTAAATACCAACCGAAAATCATCATTTAGATTGAACTCGTCTATTCACTCTAAAACTGAAAATGGAAAAACAATAATTACCAATGTTTGGCAAAATCAAATTGAAAATCTAACGGAGAATATTATTGGAGCGGAAATTTTAAAATTCAATGGAAAAGAGTTTAATAAAGTAATCGACCAATTTCCAACTGAATGTAACAATAGAAAGAATAGGTTAGTAAGAGAATGGATTGGGAACAAAATTCTTTCAGGAAGATATAATCAACCTCGAAATTTAGAACTCAAACTTTTAAATGGAAAATTTATAAAATTAAATCTTGACAGTCTTGTAATTAAAAAATATAATTCTTTATTATCATTTCATCAAACAGATGATAGCATAGGAATAATTACAATCAATAATTCTTTGGGAAATAATATATTAATAACTGAATTTGACAAAGCCCTAAATTCACTTATAGAAACTAAAGGTCTAATAATTGACCTTAGAAATACTGTTAGTGGCGGGAATTCATATGTTGCTCGTGGAATAATGAGTAGGTTTATAGACAAAGACTTACCTTATCAAAAACATAAAACCTTAGATGAAAGTTGGGACAATCAACCCAAAGTTAAAAGAAGTTGGGTTGAATATGTAAGTCCAAGAGGAAATCAATATAAAAAACCAATAGTAATACTTGTTGGGAAATGGACAGGAAGTATGGGAGAAGGATTGGCAATTGGTTTTGAAGGAATGGAACGAGCAGAAATTATTGGTACAGAAATGCAGCAATTAGCAGGCGCTATTTATAATTTTAGTTTTAAAAATCAAAAGTTTGGTTTTCAATTATCAACCGAAAAACTGTTTCACATAAACGGAAAATTAAGAGAAAAATATGTTCCAACAAATTATGTGAAACAAACTCAAATAAATGAAGATGAAATAATGAAAAAAGGAATTGAAATAATAAATAAAAG
>CAZMBM010000043.1:0-16751 GCA_964564475.1 uncultured Flavobacteriaceae bacterium
ATAGGTAATATTATATATATTTTAGAATTCATAAAACACGGCAGACCAACAGATGAAGCCTTAGAAACAATAAACAAATAAGTAAAAACCAAACTTCAAATCAAAAAAATATGAAAAAAATAAGTTTACTAGCTATACTAATGCTAGTTATTTTAAGCCTAAACTTTGGTTGTAAGAACGACAAAAAAGACGGCAAAAAAGATTCGGATGTCATAACAATGAATGGCGTTTCGTTAACCGCTGCCGAAATGGCGAAGGGAAGCGAAATATATTTTGACAGGTGTGCGGGATGCCATGGCTCATCACGTAAAGGAGCTACGGGGCCACATTTATTACCCAAAGCACCCAAAGGTAATAACAGACCCGGTACAACATTATTAGGAGCTGCCGGTATACGCGTATTTATAGAAAATGGGACTACAGCGGGAATGCCAGAATGGAAAGGCATTATGTCTGAAGAAGACATTGAATTAATGACGCGTTTTTTACAAGTAGATCCGCCAACCATTCCGCCTTTTGGTTTAGAAGACATCAGAGCTACATGGAAGTTAATTGTACCTGTTGCAGACAGACCCACAAAACCGCAACACAATAGAGACATAAATAACTACTTTGGTGTGATAATGAGAGATGCCGGTAAAGTGGCCATTATTGATGGGGATACAAAAGAAAAAATTGCCGTTTTAAAAACAGGATTTGCCGTTCATATTTTAAGAACTTCGGCTTCCGGAAGATATATTTACTCAATTGGCAGAGATGGCCGAATTACTATGATTGACACTTATCCTAAAATTCCGAACATCGTTGCTGAAGTTAGAGAATCTTATGACGCCCGTTCGGTAGAGGTTTCTAAATACAAAGGGTTTGAAGATAAATACCTGATTGCCGGCGGATATAGCCCCAGTCATTTTGTGATTTTCGATGCGCAAACACTCGAACCAATTAGCGTTACAAGCACAAGCGGCAACGCTTGCGACGGCGATAAAGAATTTATAAAAGAAGCCCGTGTGGCTTCAATAGTAGCCTCACATACAGATCCTTTATGGGTAGTGAATATAAAAGAAAGAGGAATGGTTGATTTGGTTGACTATACCGATCCTAAAAACCCTATAGTTACCGAAATACCTACCGCAAGGTTTTTACACGACGGGGGTTGGGATGTAACGGGGCGTTTCTTTTTAGTGGCAGCAAACGCCAGTAACAAAATTGTTGTCATTGATGTGCCCAACAAAAAATTAGTAAAAATTATAGAAACGGGAATTAAACCACATCCGGGTAGAGGAACTAATATTAAAAATAAGTTAGGTAATCTTTGGGTAACTTCTCATTTAGGAGAAAATAAAATCTCTTTTATTAAAACAAATCAGGGGAAAGGACAGTGGACAGTTGTCAAAGAAATCAAAGCCCCCGGAGATGGCGGCGGGGCTCTTTTTGTTAAATCACATCCAAAATCAAAACACCTTTGGGTTGACAGAACATTAAACCCTACACCTTCTTTACACTCTTCTGTAGATGTGTTTGATACAGATACATTTAAACACTTAAAAACAATCACTATGCCCAAAGATGTAGATGGTCGCATGGTTCATATGGAATATAATATGGCAGGAAATGAAGTATGGATATCTGTATTTATGGGTAAACAAAGTGCGCTTTTAATTTATAATGATAAAACATTGCAATTAAAACAAATAATTAAGGGCGACTGGGTAGAAAACCCAACCGGAAAATTCAATATCTACAACACCACAAATGATATTTACTAACAATATTTAAAAAAACCATATGGCTGTACTGTCAGCCATATGGTTAAAAAAACTACTAAAATGAAGACTTTTTTAATGGTCTTAGGTCTGTCATTGCTGTTTGTTAAGCTTGTTTTTTCACAAAAAAAGGATGAAAACAAGACTAAAACCGAACAATTAGACGAAGTTGTTGTTACGGCTCAATATGCCCCACAATCTGAAAATAATGCGGTGTACAAAGTAAAAGTAATAAGTGCCAAAACCATAAACAGAAAAGCAGCCAATAATCTGAGAGAACTCTTGCAGCAAGAGCTAAACATCAGTCTGGCTCAAAATTCAGTTTTTGGTTCTAGTGTAGAAATACAAGGTATTTCAAAAGAAAACATCAAAATACTTATTGATGGTGTCCCGGTTATAGGACGCTTAAATGGTGTTATTGACTTAAATCAGATAAACCTTTCGGCTATAGAAAAAGTTGAAATTATTGAAGGACCTGTGTCTGTATTTTATGGTACTGACGCTATGGGGGGTGTTATTAATTTGATTACAAAAAAAACACAAGACGAAAACATTGAGGGAAGTGTCTCAAGTTATTACGAAAGCATCGATGCCATAAATTTAAACACCGATGTGGGTTATAAATTTGGTAAAAATACCATTCGCTTAAATGGCGGCTATTATCATTTTAACGGTCTATCGACCGACAATTCACCCCGTAATTTAAATTGGGAAGAAAGAGAGCAATCATTTGGAAACTTTATGTTTAACAGAGCTATTAGAAAACTGAAATTGCGTTACAATGTTAATTTTTCTAATGAAAAACTCACCTCAATTGGCGAACCTTCAAGATCCGGTAAAATAAATGACAAAGATTATTATACACGACGCATTGATAACTATTTAAGTCTTCAAGGAAAAGTATCTGACCATAAATTTATAGATATTGTCACATCTTATTCAAACTATCAGAGATATCACAATACTTTTAACCTTAACCTGACAAATCAAGAAAGTGTATTATCTACAACCGATACTAAAGCCGACAATATTGTTAAATTTAATTATGGTGGTATTAGAGCTCAGTTAGGTAAAAGTGCAGAAATTGAGAAACTTAATTATGCTTACGGAACCGAATATTATACAGAAACTACCGAAGGAAGCAGAATATTAAACAATAGGCAAAACATACAAACTTTAGCCCTTTTCGGCAGTCTTAACTACAAGCTATTAAAACGATTTGAAATTCAGCCTTCGGCCAGATACACATGGAACAGCAGTTATGGCTCATTGGTATCGCCGGCATTGAATACAAAACTGTACTTTAATAAGCATAGTCAATTACAATTTTCGTATGCCCGTGGCTTTAGAGCCCCCTCTTTAAAAGAGTTGTTTTTAGATTTTAATATCAGCGCAGGCCCGTTTACTTACATCATTTCAGGAAATGAAAATTTAGATGTAGAGAAATCGCACAGCTTTAACCTGTATTACACTTTTAGAAAAAATTTAAACGATACGGGGCAATTTTCGGTTGAACCCTCAGTGTTTTATAATGATATTGCTAACTTAGTCGCTTTAAGCGAAATGGTTGATTTTAAAAGAAACTATATCAATATAAATAAATTCAAGTCGGTTGGAGGTAAAATCGATGTTGGTTTTCAACCAAATGCTTTTTTATCTCTAAAAACAGGTTTCTCATTAATTGGACGCTACAATAAGTACACTGAGACTATAGATACAGAAACCTTTTTGTATTCACCGGAAGTAACTACTAACATCAATTTCAATTTTAAAAGACGTCATCTATTTTTTGCTATTTTTTATAAATACACGGGTAAACGAGACGGCTTTTATATGGATTCTGATGCCAATTTAGTAAAAACTACCCGAAACAGTTTTAACACCTTAGATACAACGCTTACAAAATCACTTTTTAATGATAATTTTAATATTTCAATGGGTGTTAAAAATGTCTTTAATGTAACCGATATTCAAACCTTAAACGAAATAGGAGAAGCGCACTCAAGAGATTTACAATTATGGGGACGCTCTTTCTTTTTGAAAACAACAATAAATTTCGAAAATAATTAAAACCTTTAAATAACCATATTATGAAAAAAATACTTTATTTAATCCTCGTTACACTGTTTGTAACGTCACTAAATGCACAACAATTTGACTTGTCTGCAGAAATACGACCACGCTTTGAAAACCGCCATGGTTACAAAACTCTTTTAGACAATAATATAAATGGTACAAATTTTATTTCGCAACGAAGTCGGATAAATTTTGATTTTAAACAAGACAGGTATAAATTCAAGGTGACTATTCAAAATATCCGCGTTTGGGGAGATGTAGGAACACTCTCTGTTGACGATTCAGCCATGCAATTTCATGAAGCTTGGGTCGAAGCCTACTTATCGGATAACTGGTCTTTAAAAATAGGCCGCCAAGAAATTATTTACGACGATCATAGAATTTTTGGAGATGTGGGATGGGCGCAACAAGCGCGAAGCCACGATGCCTTTTTATTTAAATACATTCCTAATAAAAATAACCGTTTAGATATTGGTTTTGCTTTAAATGCCGATGGAGAAAAAATAAAACAATATTTATACAGTAATGTAGCTGGCTATAAAGCTTTACAATACGCATGGTATCACGGTAGTTTTAACAAATTAGGCTTGAGTGTTTTAGCATTAAATACAGGTATAGAATACATAGGCACTAACACCATCCAAACCATTGATTATATGCAAACTATCGGTTCAAGATTGACTTATAAATCAAAAAAAATAGATGCCAATGCCGCCACCTATTTTCAATCGGGCAAAAGGACAAGCAATACCGTAAACGCCCTTTATTATACCGGTAATTTTAGCTATAATATTTTACCCAATTTTAGTATGGGTGCCGGAATTGAATATCTATCCGGTAAAGACACTAACGATAGCACCGGTGATATCAAATCATTTTCTCCTTTATTTGGTACAAATCATAAATTTAACGGTTGGATGGATTATTTTTATGTTGGTAACTGGAATAATTCTGTTGGGTTAACCGACGTCAATTTTACTTTGGCTTATAAAAAAGATAAATTCTCTGCTAAGTTGGTTCCTCATCTTTTTTCTGCCGCCGCAAATGTTTACGATGGTAATATTAAAATGGATCAAAATTTGGGCACAGAAATTGACTTTGTTTTGGGCTACAAGGTAGCTACAGACATCAAGTTTAACGCAGGTTATTCTAAAATGTACGCCACCAGCACCTTACAACTTTTAAAAGGCGGCAGCAAAGATGCCGACAACAGTTGGGCGTGGATAATGCTTACCTTTAAACCAAAGTTATTTTCGGCTTCTGTTAATTAATTTTAACTAGCCGTCTGTAAATAGTTTTAAAATGACTTTTTGTCTTTTTATAAAAATTATAATTGTTAAACCCAATGAATAAATCACCTTATTACCATCAAATAGGTAAAGAAATTGACGTTTTTGAACATGCCTTTAAAAACAAAATCCCATTCTTGTTAAAAGGTCCTACGGGAACAGGAAAATCACGGTTTATTGAATTTATGGCTGATAAACTAAACAAAAAACTCATCACTATTGCCTGTCATGAAGAGACCTCTTCTACCGATTTAATAGGGCGCTATATCATTAAAGGCACCGAAGCCGTTTGGATAGATGGCCCACTTACAAAAGCGGTTAAAGAAGGGGCTATTATTTATCTCGATGAAATTGCCGAAGCCAGACCCGATGTTATTGTGGCCATACATTCTTTAACAGATCACCGACGTGAATTGTTTATAGATAAACTTGGTGAAACGGTTAAAGCCCATACCAACTTTATGTTGGTGGCTTCGTTTAACCCGGGCTATCAAAGAGGATTCAAAGAATTAAAACCCTCTACCAAGCAACGCTTTGTAGCCCTGTCTTTCGGTTATCCTGACGAAAAAATTGAAACTGACATTTTGGTAAACGAATCGAATATAGATAAAACCACAGCTAAGAAACTTGTTTCTATTGGCAATAAAATAAGAAACTTAACAGAACTGGGCTTAACCGAAACAGCCTCTACCAGATTACTGGTAGATGCCGCCAAACTAATTTACAGCGGATTACCTAAAAGGCTGTCTGTTCATGTGGCTGTGGTAGAACCTTTAACAGATGATTTAGAAATAATAACGGCGCTAAAAGATTTGTGCGATTTGATGATTTAACTTTGGTCGTAAGGCGTCACTCTAAGTGACGCCTTGACTTTAAATAAAAAAAATGGCTTTAGACGAATACATTTACGGAAAAATTGCCCACTATTTTAAAAGGCGTAAAGAAGTTTCCATTGAAACAGCGCTCAACACCGTAAAACTAGACACTATTAAACCACGACTTACTATTTTAGCCCGTGCCATTACCGGAAAACCTATTGAGATATACGCCGCCGAACACGAAGGAGGATATAAAAATAACAATTTCTTTTTACCCTTACTTTATTCTGAATTAACATCATACGAAAAAAACCTATCGTTTTATCTGTACCGTATTTTATACCTTTCGGTACAAAAAAACCTAAATAAAAATTGGTTTGACAACACAGAGCACCCACTTAAAGAATCACGTCAAAAAGCGTTAGAAACGTCTAAAGACATTCTAGAACATCTTTTTAATGAATTTCCGATAAGTGAAAAAATATATAATGACTTAAAAAATTATTACGACACCCAAACCTCAGAAAAAAACCAACCCGATTATACTTTTCTTTACGGAAAATGGATGCGCAATGAACCCGAAAAGTTGTCGCAAAATACACTCAAAAACTTTGACGAAAAGGCAAAAAAAGCAATTAAAGAAGAGATAAAAACCATTTTAAAAGCCAATCCTGTAGAAGAGGTCATCACACTAGAAGTGGATAAAAAACAGCAAGAAGATTATGTAATGACGCATAATTTTGAAAAGGTAGATACCGCCGAAGAACATGAAGGTGGTTGGCGCGATTTTGATGGTGATGACGAGTTAGACAAACACAGTAAGGCTCTTGAAGAACTCAATATGAAGTACACGGTAAGGGTTGACGACACGGTTCACTCGGTTTACCAAGCCGATTTTGTAGAAAATATTACCGTTTCTGAAAGTGCCGATTTTAAAACAAACGATTTTTACATCAACTATGACGAGTGGGATTTTACCAAACGTCAATACAAAGAAAATTTTTGTAAGGTTTACCCCAAAACCATAAACGAAATCGATACGGCTTACTACAAAAATACAATTACCAAAAATGCGTCAACACTTATGGGTTTGCGCAAAATGCTAAGTACCGTAAACAACAAATACAAACGGCAACGCCGGCAACCGCAAGGTGACGAATTTGATATTGATGCTTTAACCGATTTATTTATAGATGCCCATTCAGGTCATACCCCGTCAGAAAAAATATATCTTTCTAAACGCAAAAAAGAAAAAGATTTATCTATTCTTATGCTCCTAGACATCAGTTTATCGAGCGATTCTTATGCCGCCAATAACCGTGTTATTGATGTAGAAAAACAAGTGTCTATTTTGTTTGGTGAAATTTTAAATGAATTTAATGTCGATTTTTCTATCAACTGTTTCTTTTCTAAAACCCGAAATTACAGCACCTATTTAAGTCTTAAACACTTTGATGACGATTGGCATAAAGCCAAATTTAAAATAGGTGCGGCAGAACCCGAAGGGTATACCAGAATTGGGGCTGCCATAAGGCATTCCGGAACACTCCTCGCCAAACGCGATACCAAAAACAAGTGGCTTATTTTAATATCGGACGGCAAACCCAACGATTACGATAAATACGAAGGTACATACGGCATAAACGATGTGAAACAAGCCCTTCGCGAACTTAAAGAACAACATATCAATGCCTACGCCTTAGCCATTGAAGCCCAAGCTAAATATTACTTACCTCAAATGTTTGGGCAAAATCACTATCAAATCTTAACAACACCCGTAGAATTATTACAATCTTTGGTTAAGTTGTACGATAAAATAAAACACCAGAATTAACACATCTGATTAAATCTTTAATTTTGTTGCTAATATCCTGTTTCCGTCAAAAACAGGACGCTCTAAAAACTGTATATTTGTACACTTATAAGCTCTAAAAGCACCTAAAATGACTACTAAAAATACACTTAAAATAGGTATGGCTCAAATAGCCCCTGTTTGGTTAAATAAGAATAAGACCATCGATAAGATAAAATCAATTATTACCGAGGCAGGACTCAAAAAATGCGAACTCATTGTTTTTGGAGAAGGCTTACTCCCCGGTTATCCTTTTTGGTTATCCTTAACAAACGGCTCAGAATTTAATTCAACAGTTCAAAAGGAAATTCACGCCCATTACATTAGAAATGCCATACAAATTGAGTCCGGCGAATTGGATGATATTTGCCTTCTGGCAAAAAAACACAATATTGCCATTTATCTTGGCATTATTGAACGGGCAAAAAATCGTGGGGGTCACAGTCTTTACTGCTCTTTGGTTTATATTAATGCAAACGGAAAAATAAAATCAGTCCACAGAAAGTTACAACCCACCTACGAAGAACGCCTTACATGGGCGCCCGGCGACGGTCATGGCTTACAAGTTCACGATTTAAAAAACTTTTGCGTAGGTGGTTTAAACTGTTGGGAAAATTGGATGCCCCTATCTAGAACTGCTCTTTACGGCTTGGGCGAAAACCTTCATATTGCCGTATGGCCCGGTACAAAACGCAACACTGTTGATATTACCCCATTTATTGCTAAAGAATCACGCTCTTTCGTGGTGTCGGTCTCTAGTTTAATGAGAATTGAAGATTTTCCGAAAGACACACCACATTTAGAAACTATTTTAAATAAGGCTCCAAAAATCATGGCCAATGGTGGCTCTTGTATTGCCGGTCCGGATGGCGAATGGATTGTGCCTCCCGTTGTAGAAAAAGAAGGACTCATTGTAAGTACAATTGACTTTAACCGTATTTTAGAAGAACGTCAGAATTTTGACCCCGTTGGGCATTACTCGCGCCCCGATGTCACAAAACTAATTGTTAATAGAGAACGTCAGTCGGTTGTAAGTTTTATTGGTGATGACGGTTTTGACAAAACTGAAACAAAAGATTAAATCTATTAGGTCAAAAACTGTTTTCTGACTGTCCTTTATTTTAAAGTATCCTCAACAGAAGCTTGAATAAATTTAGTAATATTTGGGTGAGGCAATAGGGTTTTTCCGCTCCATTTGTAATTCAAACCTTCTAACCTTTTAACATATCTCGCCTCAACACCTCCTTGCGACAGCAACAATGGTATTACAATGACGTCTCCATCTTTCCCCGATTGAGACACGAGTGTTCTAAACTGCTCTTTGGCTTGTTCGTAAATAGCGTGATTGGCGTCATCACGTACGGTAAGTCCAAATAATTGTTTAAATTTTTCTCCTTTTTTTGATTGTATTATTCGTATTTGACTGACAAGACTATCTATTATTTTAATCCAATTTTTATTGTCTTGTTCTTTATTTGGCCCATGTGCCACAATAAGTATGGTTTCGTTTTTTGGGTTTACACTTAATTCAGAAATACGGTCAAATATAATTTCGGCCACTAGCGAATGGTCATCTAAAGGTTTAGTTAAAATTATTTCTGATTTGAAATGAAGCGGCTTTAATGTCATTTTTTTTGAAGATTCTTCTCCGCTTTTGTGATGGCTCATTAACATAGGAGGATCTGCTAAAGTCTCTCGTAAGCCCAATAAATATTCGTTTTGACGAATAATTGGGCTGTGCGATGAAATGAATAATGGTACCACAACTATTTTTGTAACACCTTGACTTTCTAATTTATCAATTCCTGCCTGCATTTTTGCCGGATTTGCCATTCCAAAAGCAACTTCAACAATATAGTCTTGTTTTAAAGTTTCTGTGGCATTTTTTACGGTTTCATCCCAAGTATTGTGCTTGCCACCATGAGCCAGTATTAAAACACCAATCTTTTTTGTTTTTTCTAAAAACGAAAAGTTAATTAATGCTATGCTTAAAACAAGAGCTATTATTCCTAATTTTTTCATGATTTTATTATTATATAATGTGACTATTTTCTAAGGTCAGTATTAAAAATCAAGGCCATTTGCAAATACCACTTACCAAAGTTACTTACTTGTTGATGCATCATACCTATTTGCATACTGGTATCCTTATCAAACTGATATCCCAAAGCACCGTAAAGCCTATTTCGGTCAAAAAAAGTTTTTTTTGCGTTTACAAAAACCTCATCGTAGAGGGCTAAAAATATACTTTTCTCCTCTATAATTGGCTTATTTAAAGGCACGAACAACATCAAACGATAACGGAAACGGTTTTTGTATTCTTTGTTAACCCACCTTTGTTCTATGCGGTATCTGTGCTCGAATTTTACACGGCCAATTTTGTTTGTCAGTATAAATTGTTGCCAAATACGGTGTTCTCTTGTTTCGGGCGATTTTTGCTCAGATTCGTAAATATACGAAGGAATATAGGCATAGCCGGCTGTTACAAAGGCCTTATCCGAAAAATGATAGTTTAATCCAGTACGCAATAATAATTGTTCAACATTGTTGGGAACCAGAGTATGATTTCGGTATTGTATTTCGGTATGAATACTCAATTTATCACTCACCCTATTCATACCGAAATACATCAACCAATTCCCCGTTTGTCCTTGCTGTGCAAAAACAGATGCCGATGCAAAAAACACTAAAAAAAAGATTTTCTTCAGTTCGTGTGTTTTTTTCATCCTTTAATAAAAAGTAACTAATCCACTTGAGACATCATACGAAGCCCCAACAATTTCTATCTGTCCTTCTTTCTCCATTTCGGATAGTATAGGACTCTCTTTTCTGATTCTCTCAATTGATAATTTTACATTTGCCTCGGCTACTAATTCTATCGAAGGAGCATCCATCTCTTCATCATTCACTCTAATTAATTCGACTGCAGGCTTTATCTTATCTAATAATGCTGTAATATTACCCAATTCTACATTTTGACAGGCGGCCGTTACAGCTCCGCATTTTGAATGCCCCATAACGACTACAATTTTAGAACCGGCTACTTTGCAAGCATATTCCATTGAAGCCAAAACATCTTCGTTCACAATATTTCCTGCTACTCTCACGCTGAATATAGCGCCAATCCCTTGGTCAAAAACCAACTCTACCGGCACTCTAGAATCTATACAGCTTAATATTATCGCAAAAGGATATTGCCCCTTACTGGTCTCTATAACCTGATTTTGTAAGTTTCGTTGTACTTTTAAGTTTTGTACAAATCTCTTATTTCCTTCCACCAAAATTTGATGGGCTGACTTGGGCGTTAGTTGTTCTTGTGTTAGCTTTGTTTGCGTTCTCATAATTATTGTTTTTTACCGTTTGCTAATTTGAAATGCTGAATTGGCATTTCTTGTTTGTCTTTATATAAATTAATCGTTTTGACATTAATATTTCTAACAGCGGCATTCACCTCAAAATCTTCAATTATCTCAATAACATCAGGGTGAATAAATTTTGTGTTACGGGCATCAATTTCAACAAATGTATTGTTGGGTATTTGTTCTAATGTCTTAAGAATAGACGCTTTATTTAAAAAGGTCACGTCCTCTGAAAGGATAATTTTAATATTATCTTTTCCTTCTAAATTTTCGCGTTGCATTTTAAAAGGAATTTTAAAGTTATTTCTTAAGATAATAAAGATGGCGACAACCATTCCTAAACCAATTCCCATTAATAAATCGGTAAAAACAATTCCTACAATTGTAACGACAAAGGGAATAAATTGCCCCATCCCTTCTTTATACATTTTTTTGAAAAGAGTAGGTTTTGCCAATTTATAACCAACAACCAATAAGATAGCCGCCAATACCCCTAATGGAATAAGGTTTAATACTCTGGGGATAGCAATGATACTTATCAATAAAAGCATGCCATGAATAATTGTTGAGGCTTTGGTTTTACCTCCTGATTGTTGATTGGCAGAACTTCTAACGATTACCTGTGTTACCGGCAAACCACCAATAAATCCGGCAATAATATTCCCTACCCCTTGAGCCTTAAGCTCCCTACTGGCCGGCGTAATTCTTTTAAGTGGATCTTGTTTGTCTGTGGCTTCTAAACAAAGTAGGGTTTCTAAACTCGCCACTACTGCTATCACCACTGCTGTTATATAAACATCCGGATTTGATAAAGCCTTGAAGTTAGGCAATGTGAAGTTGCTAAAAAAGCCACTTATACTTTCAGGGATCGGCACGCTTACAAGATGATCAGGATTGATTGCTAAACCGGCAGTTGAGGAAAAAACAGAATTCAACACTATCCCCACAACAACGGCAACCAAAGGGCCTTGAACCAATCTTGTAAACTTTAATTTTTTGAAAAATTTAGTATCCCAAAGGATTAAAATAAACAAGGAAATACCTGATATAATTAAAACACCGGGACTTATAAAGTTTAACATATGGATTAACTCGTCAAAAGTGTTATGACCGTCAACTTGTTTAAACCCAAAATTACCTTCGGGATTACTATCGTACCCAAAAGCATGTGGAATTTGTTTTAAGAAAATGATAATTCCGATACCGGCCAACATACCGTGTATTACAGACGAAGGAAAGAAATAAGCTATAATTCCGGCCTTGGCTATACCCATTATTAACTGAATTATTCCGGCAAGGATTACAGCCACTAGAAAAACTTCAAAACTGCCAAGATCTGTTATGGCATTTAACACAATAACAGCCAATCCTGCTGCCGGTCCACTCACACCTAACGGCGAACCACTTAAGGCTCCTACAACGACGCCTCCAATTATACCACTTATTAAACCTGAAAATAGTGGTGCTCCGGATGCCAGTGCAATACCCAAACACAGCGGCATTGCCACTAAAAATACAACGATACTAGCCGGCACATCGGCTTTCAAGTTTTTGAATGGACTTAATTTGTTACTTACTCTCATATATTTAGTTTATTGTGAAATTTATTTATTTGACTGTACTTTTATATAAACATTTTGCGTGCAAATATAATAGTATTACTATCGATTTTGCAAATTTATCTAGTTTTTTAACAAATATTTATTAATTTAATCGCTATTAGGCCTTAAAAGGCTGATTTATATTTTCTTTTATCGATATTAAGCAGTCTTTGAAATTGTTAAACAGTTGTTCTTTTGGTATTAAATCGGGAATAATGTCGATACGTTCAAGCATATATTTGGGCTGTTCTAATATATTTACCAGTAGTATTTTTTTACCTTGTTTAACCAAGTCAACCAAGATATCTTCCATAGCATACAAACCCGATTGATCCATATATTGCATCCTGCCCATTCTTATTATTATGGTTGAGGCTGTATCAGGTATTTGTTTGGCTAATTGTTGGAACTTACTTGTCGATCCGAAAAACAAGGGGCCTTTAATGTGCTTGACAAAAATCTTTTCTTTTAAGATTTTGGGGATGTCAATTTCATCAGGCCAAGACTTTTCTTTGAGTAAGGATTTCACATCAGAACGCTCAGAGGTCAAGTCGCCTATCTTTTTCATAAACATTAACGAGGCAATTACCAAACCTATACCAACGGCATATACCAAATTCCATACAGATGACAACACCAATACTATCAGCATTATGATTACTTCGGTACGGGGCATAAACGGGATGGCTTTTAGTCCTTTATAATCCATAACACCAATACCTACCGTTATAAGTATACCAGCCAAAACAGCCGCCGGTATTTGAGAAGCTATGGGGCCTAAGGCCAATAAAATAACAAGCAACAAAAGGCCTGCTATCATACCTGATAGTCGTGTTCTGCCGCCAGCTTTAATATTTACAACTGTTCTTATGGTGGCTCCTGCCCCCGGAATACCACCAAATATTGCGGCTATACTATTTCCTATCCCTTGTCCAATCAATTCTTTATTGGGTTTGTGTTTTGTTTTGGTCATATTATCGGCAACAACAGAGGTAAGTAAAGAGTCAATGGAGCCTAATAAGGCTAATGTGAGGGCTGTAAAAATAAAAGGCGATATGTTATTGAAACTAAAATCTGTAAAAATCCCCAAATTCGGGATAGGCAAACCACTGGGTATTTCTTCAATAGCTCTGTAATTAAGTCCAAAACCTACGGCTATGCCCGACATAACCAACAAGGCAACCAATGTACTTGGCACTTTAGTTGTTACGTACCTAAATCCGTAGATAATAATGATAGTACCCAGAGCTAAAATCATTTCTAACCAATTTATATTTTTAAAGGCTCTAGGTAATACCTTGATAGCACCTATAACCCCAGAAGTTTCTTTACTGGCCAAAACTTTAGATTCTTTAAAGATTTGTGCTTCGGTAATCTTTTCAGCCTGTTTTATAGTTTGTTTAAAATCTTCTAAAACCAATATGCCTTCTCCGGCTTCTTCTTTTAGTATGTTGTCTAAAATAACCTCCTCTGCATGAGGTTTAAATTGATTGACAAACGCAATATCTTCTTTGGGATAATAGCCCACAGAGGGTAGTATTTGTGTTACCAAAATAATAACACCAATAGCCGTCATAAATCCTGAAACCACGGGATAAGGAATGTATTTTATATATTTTCCTAAACCTATAATACCCAAACCTATCTGCATCAAACCAGCCAATAAGAATACTGTTAAAATGGCCGGTAGTGCTTTGTTTAGATCGCCGTCAAAAGTGGCTATAATTCCGGTTATAACGACCATACTTACAGCCGTCATCGGAGCTGTTGGTCCTGATATTTGTGTACTGGTTCCGCCAAAAAGTGCTGCAAAAAAACTGATAAATATAGCTCCGTAAAGCCCTGCACTTGGCCCTAAACCGGAACTTACACCAAAAGCAAGTGCTAATGGTAATGCCACTACACCCGCTGTTATGCCGCCAAATAAATCCCCTTTAAAATATTTAAAATTTAATGCCTTTTTCATTTTATAGAACTAAATATCAGCGTCTTAAAAAATATCGGAATAGCATTCTCCTCTTTCGATATATCTGTTAGCGCCGGCAAATGCTCTGCAAAATATTTTTGTTGATGGGCTCCTTCTATCATTGTTGAGATTAGCATGTGTGGAAACTTAAATTTTGGGTTTATTTCTAAAATAAGATTACTGAGCCTTTGTACGACACCTTTATACGCCTTAAAACAACCTTTTTTATTCTCTTCATCAACATTCTTTGTGTGATATACCTTTAGAGATTCCGAAAATATGATTTCACTCAACAGCACTTCGTTTACGTGAGATATAGCATTGTCAACCAAAACAGGTTCGGTTAATATATCGATAGATTTTTTTAGTCTTTCCTCTGCAGAATCAACATTTGCTGTGGCAAAAACAAGCCGGTATTCTGTCCATGTCCAATACCAACTTGTGAGGTATATAAGTAAAGAATGTTTGTTCTCAAAATAGCGATAAATAGAACTCTCAGGAGAATTTATCAAAAGTCCCAGCTTCTTAAAAGTAAACAGCTCAAAGCCTATTTCATTAATTAATTCAATACTCTTCGAAATAATTTTCCTGCCCAATTCAGAAGAATCAGGATTTTTTATATACAGCCCCGAATCTATTTCAATTTGAATATGTAAGTTCTTCATTTTCTAAATTTTTGTACTCATTTTTGACGACCACTTCAATAAAAAGACACATATCTAATATAATACAGATTATAAAATAAGGGTCTTATAACAGTCGGTATGAAAAAATAATTTCAATTAAGTGTGGTTCAAAAATAAGTATTAATTTCATGTAAATACACTAGTAATACTATTATTTATGCAAGTTTTTCCTACAAATTATTAACTTCTTAAGGCGATATGTCTAAAATCTTTAAACATATCATACATTTACAAAAGTTTATCGTATTTTGTAGAATATTATCTTTTGCTAAAAAAACTTAAATTAGCAATAAATGACAGACAAAAAAGAGTTTATTCCCGCTTTAGGATACAACTGGCTCACAGCCTACTACGATTTGGCTATTAAATTAACCATGCCTGAAAAAAAGTTTAGAAACAGGCTTATTGAATTTGTAAACCCTAAAGCCGACGAAAAAATACTCGAGTTTGGTTTTGGTACCGGACAAAATTTGGTAATTGGCGCAGTTAAAAATTCTGATACCGAATTTACCGGATTAGATATTGACCCGAAAGTTAAAAAGATAGCCACACACCGCTTAAAGTCTAAAAATCTAGACATACCGCTCGTTTTATATGACGGTGGCGGTTTTCCTTTTGAGGCCGACTCTTTTGATAAAGTTTACAGTTCTTTGGTCTTTCACCAACTCGAAACAGAAATCAAAAAACATTGCTTAAAAGAACTCAACAGGATTTTAAAACCAAAAGGCTTATTGATAATAGGCGATTGGGGAAAACCAAAATCTAAACTTCAAAGGTTTCTTTTTTATTTTGTTCAACTTTTAGACGGGTTTAAAACCACGCAAGAAAATGTCGAAGGAAAACTACCTGTTTTTATGGCCGAAAGCGGTTTTGACAATGTTTCAGAAATAGATTATATCAACACAAAAATTGGGACTTATTGTTATTACAGAGGCTTAAAGTTTTAGTATGGTTTGTCTCATCACAAGTGATGTGTGATTCGCAATAACTTCTTTAATACATTAAAGAGTAATTAATTATATTTGATGGGGTGAAAAAGTTACCTTTAATCTCAAAAAATGAACGAAATAGAAAATAAAACAAAAAATATTAAATTATACTCATCTGGAGCTATAGGAGCTGCTACTTTTTTAGGAGGGCCATTAGCGGCAGGTTATTTAATTAGTGAAAATTTTAAAGCTTTAAATAAACCCCTTGAGGGACATAAATCTTTAATAATTGGGCTTATTACAACAATAATTCTTTTTTCAGGATTGATTTTACTCTCAGAAAAGGACATTGACAAAATCCCAAAACAAATAATCCCTCTAATATATACCGGAATTATTTGGATAATTGTTG
>CAZMBM010000044.1:0-16052 GCA_964564475.1 uncultured Flavobacteriaceae bacterium
CTTTTACTTCTTTAGACTTGTAACTGATAAGTGCCCACGGGAAAATAACTTTTTCGGATAAAGTGCCATTTTCTCTAATGGTTAAACGACTTGGAATGAATCCTTTTTTAATAAGTTTTTGGGTTAATTTTTTATTAGATAATGGGTTGATAAATCTAAATGTAACGCTGCTGTTAATTGATTTAAATTCTTGTAAAATTTGACGTGTTTCGGTTTGAAGCCGTTTAAAATCAAGTGGAAAATTACCTTCTAAATAAACCTGAATTCTGAGGGGTTGTTTTATTTTTGTTACAAGGGTTTTTGTGGTTTTAGAGAGGCTGTAGCGTTTGTCTTGGGTTAAATCAAATTGGTGATAGTAATTTTTACTTATAAAATTAAATATGAGTAAAATAATTAGGACTTTGAAACTGTATTTTAATAGCGCTCTCATTGTTTTTCTACAATTTTATGTGTAATAAATAAAAAGAACAAACTCACGCTTAAAAAATAAACAATATCTCGTGTATCAATAACACCTCTGGCCAGACTGTTATAATGGAATTTCATACCAAAATAAGCTATGTTATAAGAAGTTAAAAAATTTAAATTGGTCAAGGCTTCAAATCCGTAGAACAGTACAAAACAAATAATAACAGCTATTAAAAAAGCGACAATCTGATTCTTGCTTATAGCTGATGAAAAGATACCGATAGCGGTATAGCCGGAAGCGATTAAAAATAAACCCAAATAAGCCCCTAATATAGGTCCCATATCTATATTTCCTTCGGGATTTGCCAAGGTGCTTATACTGTAAATATAAATGGCAGTAGGTATTAATGCAATGAAAATAAGGAGTAATGCTCCAAAATATTTACCCAAAAGTAATTGCCAATGGCTTAGCGGTTTGGTCTTTAAAAGTTCATAAGTACCCGCTACTTTTTCATCGACAAAACTGCGCATAGTGATGGCCGGAATTAAGAAAAAGAACAACCAAGGGCTGATAGCAAAAAAGCTGTTTAAATCGGCAAATCCTGCGTTTAAAATGTTGTAATCAGATTTAAAAACCCATAATAACAAACCATTGGCCAGCAAAAAAAGACCGATAACCAAATAGCCGATTGCCGAAGCAAAAAAGCCGGTAAGTTCCTTTTTTAAAATACTTATCATAGCTTTAAATAATGTTAATTAAGGATTGCTACTTTATCAACGCTCCATGCTTGAGGTTTATTTTGAAAAAGGACTTTTGTTTTAGACCACACATTTGTAAAAAGAGTAGAAGTACGGTATTTTTCTAAGGCGTCCTCATTACACCAATAACTATAAGTAAAAAATATATTAGGCGTATTTTTATCGCGATACAATTCTAAAAAAGTACAGCCGTTAAAAGCACGGATTTTTGATTTATTTGAATTGAAAATAGCCATAAATGCCGGTACATTTTCGGGTTTAAAATCCATTTTAACGATTCTAACAAACATATATAACTGATTTTAATAAAATTTGATACTTATGCCGTCTCTGTATTTAAGACCTAATAAACCTGCGGCACCGCCAACAGTTTTTAAATTACTTCTGTAAATAGCTATTTCCAAAAAGTCACATGAATTATACAAAGCCAATTTTTTACCATCGTCTTGGCGTTGCTCTTTTGGGATGCTAAAATCGACTATATCGCTGTATTTAGAAAATATTTTGGTAAAAGTATAGCCTCTGGCACTAATTTCAAAAGGACGGTCTTTGCCAATGCTTTCTATGTGCTTTTTAGTAATATTGGTAACCAAATTACCGTAATTGTCAATGTAAATAATATGTCCTTTTATTTCGTTATTGTCTTTATTGATAAGCGGACTTAATTCTACGGTTTTCTTTATAGATTTTACGGGTTTACCAATGACTTCAAGTGTACCGCCACGGGCTATATGACAGGCCACCTTTACAAAAACATCTAAAACAGGAAAACTCGTAGGGAGCGTGTTGTGTATGGTAATTTCTACAATCTTTTCGGGCTTAATTTTAGCGGCTATCATAGAAACGATACCATTATCGGGACAGATAAAATAATGTTTATCCAGTAGTAAAGCTATGTGTTTATTTTCTAGATTAAGCTCAGAATCCACACCTATTATGTGAATGGTACCTTCAGGGAAACTTTTATACGAATTGTTTATAACATAAGCCGTTTGTGCACTGTTAAAAGCATCTATCTGATGTGAAATATCAACAATTGTAACCGTTTTTAGTTCAGAATAAATAGCCCCTTTTACAGCGCCTACAAAATGATCTTTCGTTCCAAAATCGGTAGTTAGCGTTATGATTGGCATAAAATTAATACGTATTTTTTTGACAGTTTTTAAATTAAAATAAACCCAAAATTAATGTTAAAAACTATTGTACAGAGTTATGACATTGTTTTTAGAAATGCTTAATTTTGTTAGCAAATTTAATTAAATAAAGTGTACTAAAAAGCGCCTTTTTACTTTTTAAAAAATTTAAATTGAATACTATTGAACGAACGGGTTTTATTATTAGAAAATATTGATGCTAAAGATTTTTTAGGGGTGTATAATAATCACTTAAAACAACTTAAAAAATTATTTCCAAAGCTTAAAATTGTATCGAGAGGTAATGAAATAAAAGCCTTTGGAGAGACTGAAGTACTTGACGAATTTGAAAAAAGCTTTAACGATCTTGTAAAATATTTTAATATTTACAACACCCTTGACGAGAATATAATTGAACGTTTGGTATTAGATAGTAATTTAAAACTTAGCAGTGCAGATACAGTTTTAGTACACGGGGTGGGTGGTAAACATATAAAAGCCAGAACTCATAACCAACGTAAGATGGTAGAAGCGCTGGAAAAAAAAGACATGCTTTTTGCTGTGGGACCTGCCGGCACGGGTAAAACTTATACAGCTGTAGCCCTGGCTGTTCGTGCCTTAAAGAATAAAGAGGTAAAACGCATTATCTTAACACGACCGGCTGTAGAGGCCGGCGAAAATTTGGGATTTTTACCGGGTGATTTTAAAGAAAAACTAGATCCCTATATGCAGCCCTTGTACGATGCATTGCACGATATGATTCCCGTAGAACGTCTAAATGATTACTTAGAACGAGGGATTGTTCAGATTGCACCTTTGGCTTTTATGCGGGGCAGAACCTTAGATAAAGCTTTTGTTATTTTAGATGAAGCCCAAAATACTACCACCCAACAAATGAAAATGTTTTTGACGCGTATGGGTAAACAAGCCAAGTTTATTATTACCGGCGATCCCGGTCAAGCCGATTTAAGAGCCCGACAAACATCAGGTTTAAAAGATTCCTTAGCCATTTTGAATGATGTAAAAGATATAGCTGTTGTATATCTTGACGATAAAGACGTTATCAGACATAAACTGGTAAAAAAAATAATTAATGCTTATAAAAACACAAACAACTAATCATTTAATTTTTAAACATGCAAACACTTAATCAAACCAGTTTTAATTTTCCAAAACAAAAATCAGTTTACAGAGGTAAAGTCAGAGAAGTTTACAATATAGACGATAAATATTTGGTTATGATTGCCACAGACCGATTGTCGGCTTTTGATGTGGTTATGCCAAAACAAATTCCGTTTAAGGGGCAAATACTCAATCAGATTGCGGCTAAAATGATGGCTAAAACCAAAGATATTGTCCCCAACTGGATAATGAGCATTCCCGATCCAAATGTTGCGGTGGGGCATTTATGTGACCCTTTTAAAGTAGAGATGGTAATACGGGGCTATTTATCGGGTCATGCTTGGCGCGAATATAAGTTAGGGAAAAGAACAATATGTGGTGTGGCCATGCCCGATGGTATGAAAGAGAACGATAAATTCCCAAAACCTCTCCTAACACCAAGTACAAAAGCTGAAGATGGTGCTCATGATGAAGACATTTCTAGAGAAGAAATCCTAGCACAAGGTCTTGTAAACAAAGAAGATTATGAAGCTTTAGAAAAATACACTTTAGCACTCTTTAAGCGCGGTACAGAAATGGCTGCCAAACGCAGGTTGATTTTAGTTGATACAAAATATGAATTCGGAAAAAATATAGATGGAAAAATAATGTTGATTGACGAAATTCACACACCCGATTCGTCTCGTTATTTTTATGCAGAAGGTTACCAAGAACGTCAAGATAGAGGTGAAAAACAGAAACAACTCTCAAAAGAATTTGTGCGCGAGTGGTTGATAGAAAATGGTTTTCAAGGGTTAGAAGGACAGCAAATTCCCGTAATGTCTGAAGAAAAAATTAATGAGATTTCTGAGCGTTACATTGAGTTATACGAAAATATTTTAGGCGAAAAATTTGTCAAAGGCGATACGTCAAATATTATACAACGTATTGCGGCCAATATTACCGATTTTCTGATAAAAAATCTTTAAATTATTTAAAGTAAGCCGACTTTTATAAGACATTTTTTCATATCGCGATAAGTACGCTCTATATCGTTATCTAAACCGATAGAAAAACGTATAAGGCCTTCGCTTAGGCCCATTTCTTTTTGTTCAGCTTCCGGTATTTCAGACGAAGTTCCTGTGCCCGGTGCATTAAAAAGGGTTTTATAAAAACCGAGACTAACTGCTAAATAACCTAGTTTTTCGTGCTGTAAGAGTTCCATAAATTCATCAGCTTTAGCTAAAGTGCCGGCATCAAAAGCCAACATGCCCCCAAAACCGTATTCAGGATTATACATACTTTTAAAGAGTTTATGCTGAGGGTGTGATTTTAATCCGGGATACAAAATACGTATGCCGTCAGCTTCAAATTTTTGAGCCAAATACAAGGCGTTTTCACTGTGTTTTTTCATGCGAATATGTAAGGTGCGCATGTTTTTCAAAACACTGGCTGCTCTCAAGCTGTCCATAACCGGACCTAAAAGCATGCTCGCCCCGTCATTTACATTGCGCAGGCTGTCTATAAATTCCTTTGAGCCACAAATAGCACCGGCAACAGTATCGCTCGTACCATTTATAAATTTTGTAAGACTGTGGATAATAATATCTGCACCTAGATGTGCGGGTGAAATGCTCAAGGGCGAAAAAGTATTATCTACTACCAATTTTAAGTTGTGTTTCTTCGCAATTTTAGAAAGTATCTTAATGTCAGCGACTTCCAAAAGCGGATTGCTGACCGATTCACAATACAAAACTTTTGTGTTATCGGTAATGGCCGCTTCAACTTTTTTAAGATTGGTAATATCTACGAATGAGGTAGAGATATTAAATTTTGGCATAAAATTCTTTAAAAAGGCATAAGTCCCTCCGTAAATTGTACGCGATGAAATAATATGGTCTCCTGCTTGGCATAATTGCATAAGTGTTGGTGTGATGGCTCCCATACCCGAAGCGGCCACATTGGCCGTTTCTGTACCTTCCAAAGCGGCAAGCGCTTCGCCTAAATACAAATTACTGGGGCTTGAATGACGTGAGTACAAATAACAGCCTTCTGAGTTGCCTTCAAAGGTGTCCATCATAGACTTTGCTGCCATGAAAGTGTAAGTAGAAGAATCGGATATTGATGGATTTACGCCACCAAATTCACCAAAATATTGTAAATCTTGAATGTGGTTTGCAGGTTTAAAAGTCATAATTACATAAATTTAAAATATCCTGTAAAATAAGATAAAATACATAAATAAAACAATCAATAAAGAATTAAACCATAAAAAAAACTATAATAACTATATAAAACAATAATAAATACAGAAAAATATCGTATTATTGCTTTATCGATGAAATTATTACAATATGGCACTTGATAAAACCGATAAAAATTTATTGCATTATTTACAGGAAGACAGTAAAATGTCAACTAAAATAATAGCTTTAAAGCTCGGTTTGTCTGTGACGGCTGTGTACGAGCGCATAAAGAAGTTAGAAAAAAGTGGTTATATAAAAAAATATATAGCTGTACTCGATAAAGATAAAATTGATAGAAATTTTGTAGTTTTTTGCCAAATAAAATTAATAAGACATTCGCACGATTATATTATGAGGTTTGAAAACGATGTGAAAAAATTTGAAGAGGTTTTAGAATGTTATAACGTTAGCGGGACTTATGATTATATTTTGAAAGTTATTGTTAAAAACATGAAGGCTTATCGCAATTTTATAAACGACAAATTAACCACCTTAAATTATATTGGGAGCACACACAGTACCTTTATATTAACAGAAGTCAAACAACAGAATGTTGTTAGTTTAACCCCCTGAAATGATAAAGGCTTAAAATTTTATTTTAAGCCTTTATTTAAATTTAATTTTTTAATTTCTTTTTAAACTTGTCGAACTTGCTATCTACTTTTTTCTTAGGCCAAGTGTTATTGTCTAAATTAACATCGGCCGTGAGTAAATTGGGATCTAATTGAATAGATTTAATAGCCTTGTCAGAAGTAATTAATTTACTGACTTCTTTGTCGTTAAAGCGCCAAATTTGGGCGGGGTAGTATTTGTTTTCTACGCTGCCATCTTCATAAGTTATCTGGGCAACAATTGGCATAACAAGACCACCGGGTTTTTCGAAGGTTACTTTATAAAAATATTTAGTACTTTTTAAAGCTTGACGCTCTTCTTTGCTAAAGTTTTTGGTTAAGTAGGTGTCTAATAGTTTAAAATCTTTTGTAGGATTTTTAACATTGGCCATTTCAGGTTTATAATCTTCACTGTCGGTATCCATCAAAAATATATAATTGTCTAGACTAATACCATAACGCTTTGCAACGAGTTTAGCCTGTTTTGTAGGCGTTGTTGACAATACATATTTGCTTACTTTTTTAATCCCAATGTCAACATAGTCTGTTGTGTAATACCATCCGCGCCAAAACCAATCTAAATCGGTTGCCGAGGCATCTTCCATTGTTCTAAAAAAATCGGCAGGGGTGGGGTGTTTAAATTTCCAACGTTGAGCGTATGTTTTAAAAGCTTTGTCAAATAAGTCATGACCTAAAATAAGCTCTCTTAAGATATACAAACTGGCGGCAGGTTTTGCATAGGCATTACTTCCAAATTGATAAATATTGTTAGACTGACTCATAATAGGCGATATTTTTTTCTGGTCGCCATCCATATAACGGGTAATATTTTTTGGAAAACCTCTTGAGGGATAATCTTTTTCAAAATTAGCTTCGGCCAACATTTCTGTAAAAGAATTCAGTCCTTCGTCCATCCATGTCCATTGGCGCTCATCTGAATTGACAATCATTGGGAACCAATTATGACCTACTTCATGGGTAATAACGCCAATCATACCTGTTCTTGTACGTTTGGAGTAGGTGCCATCGGGGTTGGGACGTCCAAAATTCCAACATATCATAGGGTACTCCATACCTTGTTGTTTGGCATTTACCGAAATAGCCTTGTGATAGGGGTAGTCAAATAAATGTTTAGAATAGGTGCTAACAGTATTGGCTACAACTTTGGTTGATAATTCACCCCAAAGCGGATTTCCTTCTTTTGGATATAAGGATTCTGCCATAACTGTTTTGTCTCCAATTTTAACAGCCATTGCATCCAATATAAATTTTCGAGAGGAGGCAAAAGCAAAGTCACGTACATTAACAGCATGCATACGCCATGTTTTGGTTTTATCCGAAAAGCCTTTTTCAGCTTTTTCGGCTTCTTCTTGTGTTACAACTACAACAGGTTTGTCATAGGTTTTCATAGCTTGCTGATAGCGTTTCCACTGTTTTCTCGTAAACATCTCTTTACGGTTAAGCATCAGTCCGGTACCGTCCAAAATATGATCGGCAGGTGTTGTAATGTTTACATCAAAGTTTCCAAAGGGTAAAGCAAATTCACCACGTCCCCAAAACTGCATATTTTGCCATCCCTCAACATCGTTATATACAGCCATTCTTGGATAAAATTGTGCGATAATATACAAGCGATTACCATCTTTTTCAAAGGGTTCGTATCCGGAGCGTCCTCTATTAGTTAAGTAATTATTAATATTGTACCACCATTTTATCTTAAATGAATAGGTAGATTTAGGTTGCATTGGAGTGGGAATATCAATACGCATCATTGTCCTGTTTACGGTATATTTTATATCGTTACCGGCAATATCTTTTACATATTCAATTTGAAAACCACCGGGAAAAGATTTTCCCATAAATTTTTCGACATATTGCTTGGCATTGTAACCAAAACTTGGATTTCCTGCCTGAATATCAGGTGTTTTAGAATCGGGTGCCCGCATATTTTGATCTAATTGTACCCATAAATATGTCAATACATCCGGTGAATTATTATGATAAGTAATGGTTTCTTCGCCGTACAATTTTTTATTTTTATCGTCTAAAACAATATCCATTTTATAATCAGCTTGTTGTTGATAATAAGCAGGGCCGGGAGCACCGGAGGCCGTTCTGTACATATTTGGTGTAGCCAGCTCTTGCTTTAGTTGCCTAAATTTGCTGATATTTGTGTGTCCTTTTTTTGCAGGCTTTTGCTCCTGTGCGAAAATTGTTGATGAAATGAGTAACAGTGCGAGCACATAAGAGATTTTTTTCATGTTAAGTTACGGTTAAGTTATAAAAAATAAAACTACTTAATTTAAAAGAATAGTTTATTTGTTTTTAAAAATTTAACAAATCTTTATCATTTGATTTGTTTAGAATCATTGTCTTTTTTTGGTTGTTTATATTGAGCTTAATTATATTTTGTTGTGTCTCAAATTCACGAATTAAAATATTGTTTTGAACAGCAATATTTTTAATATTAGAAATACTGTCTATTTCTATGTAAAAGTAAACAACATCATTTTCGTATTCTTTGCCTAAAAAAGAGTAGTTTCTTAAAGTATCATTGACTCTTACAATAAAATGGGTATTTAAATAAAAGGCTATAAAATCATTTGTTTTAGCGAGCTCCTTGCTTGTACCTAATTTAAATTCTTTTTTAAAGTTTGTACTTAACGATTTTTCCAAATCATCTATAAAAAGACGCATAGTAATGTGAAGCGACTTCTCTTGAGGTTTGTAATCTATTTGTGTTAGGCTAATGTAATATTTGTGTAGAGCAAATGCCATTAATGGAATGACGAGTAAAAGCCCAATTTTTTTTAAAAGAGTCATTGTAAAAGCGTATTTTTGACTTTGTAAAATTAATAAAATTGTGATGCGCTATTTTTTTATTTTTTATTTTTTTGGATTGTTACTTTGTGAAAATATTGTTGCCCAGACAGCTCTTAAAATGGTGTCGTTTAAAAATATTAAAATATTCGAACAAAGATTGGGTAATGGTTTAGGCCCTTCTGAACCCAGTATTTTTATAAACCCTACCAATTCTCAAAATATAGTGGCAGGATCAATTATTAATTTTTATCACACGTCATTTGACGGTGGTAAAACGTGGGAAACAAACCGCTTGCAATCGCCATTTGGGGTTTGGGGTGATCCTTGTATTATTGCCGATACTAAAGGTAATTTTTATTATACTCATCTGTCTGACCCCGATGGTACCAATTGGCGTAGCAAAAAGATTTTAGACCGTATGGTTGTTCAAAAATCTACTGACGGTGGTAAAACTTGGAGTGCCAGCACGGGTGTTGGTTTAAATTCACCCAAACAACAAGATAAAGAGTGGCTTGTAGTTAACCCTTTTAATAATGACATCTATATGACTTGGACTGAATTTGATAAATACAATAGCCATAATCCGAGGGATAAATCTAGAATTTTATTTTCTAAATCGCAGGATGATGGAAAAACTTGGACTACCCCTGTTAAACTTTCACAATTTGAAGGAAATGCACTGGATGATGATTTAACAGTTGAGGGAGCCGTTCCTTCGGTAGGACCAAATGGTGACATTTATGTGGCTTGGGCTTATGATGAAAAGATTTATTTTGATAGAAGCAAAGACTCAGGTAAGACATGGCTTAAGAAAGATATTGTGGCTACCACGCAACCCGGAGGGTGGAATTTTGACTTACCCGGACTCAATCGAACAAATGGTATGCCTGTTACCGGTGTAGATATTAGCAAAAGTAAGTACAGCGGAACCATTTATATAAATTTTTCCGATCAAAGAAATGGTAAAGATAATACCGATATATTTGTTATAAAATCTACCGATGGTGGTAATACTTGGAGTAAGCCTATAAAAGTGAATAATGATACGACTAAAACACATCAATTTTTGACATGGATGAGTGTTGACCCCAAAACGGGCTATATTTACATTGTGTACTATGACAGGAGTAAATACAATGATAATAAAACCGATGTGGTTTTAGCTGTCTCTACCGATGGCGGTAACAGTTTTATAAATACAACCATATCAGAAAAACCCTTCAAGGTGAGGAGTGATGTTTTTTTTGGTGATTATATCAATATAAATGCCTTTGATGGCCTTGTGAGACCCATTTGGACACGTTTAGATAATAATATATTGAGCGTGTGGACAGCCTTAATTGAGACAAAATGAAAAAATTAATTATCGCCAGTACATCTACCGTTTATGGAAGCGATTATTTGGACTATTTATTACCTGAAATCAAAGATTTTTTTAAAGATATTTCTGAAATTGTTTTTATACCCTATGCACAACCCAGTGGCATAAGTTACGACGCTTACACAATCTTAGCAAAAAAGGCCTTTGATAAAGTAGATATTAAAATTAAAGGGCTTCACGAATTTGATAAACCACAATTTGGGTTAAAAAATGCAAAAGGTATTTTTGTAGGTGGAGGCAATACCTTTTTACTGGTATCTACTTTGTACAAATACAATTTAATGGCTGTTTTAAAAAATGTTATTGAGAAGGGAACACCCTATTTAGGAACAAGTGCCGGAAGTAATATTTGTGGTCCTAGTATGCAAACATCCAATGATATGCCTATTATTTATCCACCTAGTTTTGAAACTTTGGCTGTGATACCTTTTAATATAAACCCTCATTATTTAGATACCGATTTAAATTCGAAACACAAAGGTGAAACACGTGAAACACGTATAAAAGAGTATCATACATTAAATGATGTTCCTGTATTGGGATTGCGAGAGGGTAGTTGGTTAGAAGTTAAAGACGATTTAATAATCTTAAAGGGGACTTTAAAAGCACGCCTTTTTATCAAAAATAAACTACCAAAGGAGCTGCCTATAAATGCACATTTAAATGATTATATATAAAAAAGAGGGCTTTTTATTAAGCCCTCTTTTTAGTTAATTGATTAATATTTATTTGTTTATAAATATTTTTTTAGACACAACACCTTTATCTGTATTGAGATTTACCATGTAAACACCATTGCTTATAGCCTTAAGAGGTAATCTAATTTCATTGGCATCTTCTACAGACTTCCAATAATAAGCCGTTTGACCTAAGACATTATACAAAGTTACATTTTGGATGCTAAGGTTGTTTTTACGAATTACAACTTCAGATGTGGTATTGTCAAAATAAAGTACTACACTATTTTCAAGTAAATCATCCACACCAAGTGTTGTTTCATTACCAAATGTAAGGAAGAAACGGTTTTGATAAGTGCCTGCATCCAGATATAAAGTTTTAACACCATTAGAAATGTTGTAGAATCTGCGTTTTAAGACATCTTTTATAAAAATAGTTCCGTTAATTTTAGCACTGTTATCAACCATAAAGTTGACGTTTCCTCCGGTAGCCATAACTATTTCTATAGGAATTTGAACAGTATTTTCGAATGTACCTAAGCCGGCAATGGCATATTTAGTAGCATCACCGTCAAATTTAAAGTACATGTCTGTTGGTTGTAAATCAAACATATAACTGTCATATCCTTTTTCCTTAGCTTTAGAGTTTCCTTCTTTAAAATTAACACCAATTTGGCGGTGAATATATTTACCATCGGGATCTTGGTATTCAAAGCCTAATTTGAGTTGTGGTAATAAATCTTGTTGCTCAGGTGGTAAAATCGTATTGGTATTATCGGTACCGGTAGATTTGCTTTGTCCTAGAGTTGTGGTATCTTCCCCTTTAGTTTTAAAGAAGAAGGAGTTTAAACCATCAATAACCTGTACAGCCCTTTGGGCATTATTAAAGGTAATGGTACCCCCTGTACTACTTGTCACAAAGAATCCTTGCGCCACAGGAACATATCTTCCTGGCGCATGATAAATACCGGTTCCCAGACCTGCAGTTCCTGTAACATCTGTGTTGGCGGCCACGCCCATACCCAAATTCCTCATACCATAACCACCTACATATCCCGCAAGGATATGATCGCCTGAATCACCAAGCATTTCCCAAAAATACAGGGTGCCATCAATTGAATTTTGATTGTCGGTAATAAATTGGTCGGCATCTAAAGCTGAAGGATATGGATTGCCGACTAAACTTAAGGCGCCTGCATTTATTACAGAAGTGTAGTCACCATCGTTAGGTGTTCCTATAAAAGTATAGTTCTGTGTACCACCGCCGGGACCTTTCATAATAAAAGCTTGAGGGGGTGTTATTTTAAATGTTTCCCACTGGTGTGTCCATGCAGATGCATCTGTGCCATTGGTATAGGTAAAAATCCAAAAATTAGCAATTGTTATCGGACTTGTTCTGGCTCCATCCAAAGAGGCAAGAGTTCCGTCATAATTATTGAAAGTAATGTTTGGCGGATTGCTTTTTTCTGAAGTCGGAATTGTACCGTCTTTTATGATATTCATTAAAGAATACGTATTTGAACCAACTTCTACAACTGGTGATGACCAATAATTATAACGATAGGTTGTTGTGGTTGTTCCTAATTGGTCGATATAGAGCTTTCCGGTACCTGTTACCTGTGATGTTCCTGTGTGTTTTTGAACCAATTGCGCATTACCAATCATTCTCATCTCACCATCTATTAATAGCTGATTTTGGATGGTGAGTGATTGGTTATTATTAACTACAAGTTTAGAATTAGATTTTATCCATGCACACCCTACGTTAGCCGGAGCATTAATAAAGCCATTTGTTAAAGAGGTTTGTGCATCTACAATTAATAATTTAGCAGAATCATTTTGTGCATCCGGGGCACCCCCAACACCCGAACCACCAGTCCAAGAGGCGGTATCGCCACTCCAAACAATACCGTTTAGTTCGGTATAGGTTAAATATTTGGTTCCGTTAAAGTCGTAAGAAACAGAATATTCGGGTGTTCCATTTATGGTTTCTAGAGTGACAGGAATGTATTCTACATTTGTTGTAAAAGCCGCATCGTCGGCTATTTTCAATAGTTTTATTGTAGCAGGTGTATTTAACAGGCCATCAATAGTAGCTGCTGTAGCTGCTATTTTAACGGTACCTACAGTCCCTGTTTCTACAACTTTCCATGTTCGATTCAGTGTTTTTTCAGGAGAACAAAGCAAGGTAGCTGTAGTTGTACCAAGCGCTACAGTTCCGTTATTACCCCAAGCTAAGAAATCGTTTGTGGCTAAAAATGTATTTGTGTTTGAGGCGTTATCCGCCGCAATAGTTCCCAAACCTATTGTGATTAAAGCATCTGAATTAATAGATTTTGACTGCTTTTGGTTAAACACACCTGTGGTATTATCGCGACCAATGACGGCGACATCGTTGTGGAAAGCACTATTGGCTGTATAATCCCATGGTTTTGTAACACCATCGGCAGCCACATAATCACCTTCAACAATAGTGGCATTGTTATTTGTAGGATCTAAAGTAATACCATACTTCATAGCCAAATAAGATTCAATACGTTGTTGGTCTAAAGCCGTGGGTATACTATTCATAACAATAACTTCGGCAATTTCACCGTTCATATAATCTCTTGTACCATCTCTTGTTCCAATAAACATTGTATTATTATTGCCGGTAGTCGCAGCAGAGACTACATTATTAGAAATTAACAAGAGGCCATCTTTGTAAATTGCTTTATTTGTTCCAGATGAGCCTGTTGTTCCAAGGCTAGAACTTGACGTCCAAATATTATACTGGTTTGCTGTTTGCGAAGCAAGCGCTTCAATTCTCTGATCGCTAACTCTATATCTAAAATCACCTGAAGTGTTACTCATTCTTATTTCGAGTCTTCCATTATTTAAACTTTCTCTTAAAATATACGTCCTTGCTAAGCCATTAAATCTATGAACGCTAAATGACCAAACATCATCAGCAGCATTTACACCAAAAATACCACTATTGATTTGCATAAATTGGCTTGTTCCGTTAAAGCTAATAGCCGGATTGTAATTTATGCGGCTACTTAATTTAGAAGGTGGTACCGTTGCTGTGGCGTTTCTGGCAAAGTTTGTTTGGTCTTTCCAGTTTGTAACACTTGCTGTGCCTGTAACATCTTTATCGGCGCGTAACCACAACAAAAAGCTTCCGGTTACACCGGCCGGTGTATTACTAGGTGTGGTATCACGGTAATCGACATCACCACCGGTTAATACATCACCATCATTATCGGGTAAAAGAGTAGGATTATTTATGGTACCATTTACATCAACATAGGTATCTGCAGTATCAACATTATTGTCTAATCCATTTGAGCCTACTGTTCCAATTAAAGTTAGTCCTGCTTCTGCAGTGTCATTATTCCCTTGATTGTCGGAATCTAAATCTAAATAATCAGGATTATCTATACCGTCAGTATTTACAGGTGTTAAACCACCTGCATAGACATCGTTTACGCCGTCGTTATTGGCATCGGTAAAAGTACCGGGAGGAGTATAACCAGTAGTAGTTTGTGCTTCTATATTATCAGGAATACCGTCACCATCTGAATCTAAATCGAAACTGTTTTTAATGCCATCGCCATCGGTATCTAGTCCGCCTTCTACAACATCTAAAATACCGTCATTATCATCGTCTAAATCGTTGATATCGGCTACGCCGTCACCATCTCTGTCCGGCAATACATTGGTAGCATCTCTATAATCAACATCACCACCTGAATTAACATCGCCATCGGTATCCGGAAGCAATGAGGGCACATTTATAGTACCATTGGGATCTGCCCAATTATCAGCTGTATCAATATTGTTATCCAAACCATTGTTACCCACCGTTCCGGAAAGGTTTAAGCCGGCTTCTGTGGTATCGTTAGCTCCTTCATTATCAGAATCGGAGTCTAAGTAATCAGGAATAGTATCAGATGTGGTAAACAGGGCGTCGGTATTTTGAGGTGTTATACCAGTACCGGCTCCAGGAACCGACTCGTATGCATCATCTAAACCATTTCCGTCAGAATCTGTTCCTGAGGCTGTAATATAGCCAACTGTAGGTTGGGCCTCTACATTATCTGGGATACCGTCATTATCGGCATCGAGGTCGAAACTATTTTTAATACCATCGCCATCGGTGTCAACGTTAGCGGGCACATCTTCTACAGTATCTAAAATACCGTCATTGTCATCGTCAATATCTGTAAAGTCGGGAATACCGTCACCATCATTGTCATTGGGGTTGTACAATGCATCTCTGTAATCTACATCACCACCTGAATTGACATCAAAATCAGCATCCGGTAAGGTGGCCGGTGTATTTATATTACCGTTAGGATCAGTGTAATTGTCAACGCTGTCAATGTTATTGTCAAGACCATTTGTTCCTACCGTACCCGATAGAGAGAGTTGGGCTTCTGTTGTGTCATTTGTGCCATCGTTATCGGCATCGGTATCTATATAGTCGGCTGTATCAACACCGTCTGTGTTTACGGGTGTTAAACCACCGGCATAAATATCGTTTACACCATCGTTATTGGTGTCTGTAAAGGTGCCCGGTGCTGTATAACCTGTTGTAGATTGTGCTTCAACGTTATCGGGTAGGCCATCGCCGTCAGAATCTAAGTCGAAAGAATTTTTAATACCATCGCCATCTGTATCTAGAGTCCCTTCTACGGTATCTAAAATACCATCGTTATCGTCGTCTAAATCGACTGAATTAGGAATGCCATCACCATCATTATCATCATTGGTGGCATCTCTATAATCAACGTCACCTCCTGCGTTTACGTCGCCGTCGGTGTCGGGCAAAGTACTTGGATTATTTATTATCCCGTTGACATCTGTATAATCGTCAGCACTGTCAATATTATTATCCAAACCATTCACACCAATTGTACCCGAAAGTG
>CAZMBM010000045.1:0-4514 GCA_964564475.1 uncultured Flavobacteriaceae bacterium
TAGTAACCAATACCGCTGGTAAAAATCACCATACCAATTACCAGTAAAAAAACTCTGTCACCAAACTAGAATCATTTAAAATACTGCCAATTAACAAAATATCGATTGCAAAAAGTAATTGTGTAGTTACGTTGGCTAATCCTGCAAAAAAACCATATTTTAAAAAAGTGACATCAAGCGGAATGGGTTTTGTAGCCGATTTAAAATTAATTTTCAGTGCTTTAAAAAACCATAAAAAAGCAATAAAAGGCGCTATTATAAGTGCTAAAGTATAACCCAATTCTTTGTAAAAATAACTCAAGATAAAAACAGCAATAACTAAAAAAGTATTGTAAAAAATCTCAACAAAAGCAAACTTTTTATTGTTGTGCTCTAAACGGAATTGAATTTTAACAATTTCGAGTAAGAACATAGAAATCATTAATAAAGACAAAAATCTTAAAAAATAAGCAGACTCAGGAAATTTTAGAGGGATAACATAACTCAAACCAAAGAGGAGGGCACTTAACAAAAAAGAAAAAAACAAACCTTTTTTAAAGACAAAAGAAAAGAGGGCTTTTTTTTCTGAAATTGAACTGAGTCTTGCTCCAAAACGCAATAAACCTTGTTGTACGCCCAATCCGCTAAGCGGAATGATAAAAGCCATAATACTCATAGCGTACAGCACGTAGCCTAAATCGACATGGTTTATCAGTTTTAAGGCTATAACAGAAGCCAATAAAGATAAAATTCTGGCAGAAACAGTGGCCATAAAAACGTAGTTGCCTTTCCGCCCTATAAAACCTTTAAAAAATGACATTAAGTTTTGCATATTATATTTTAAGTGCAGACAAATATACTTTAGTAAATTGTTTGGCGATGGCTAATGGACTAAAATTTTTATCGATATAGTTGTACATGTCATTTTTAGAGGCCTTTTTAGGATGTTTAGAATAGTACACCAATGCTTTTAATAGTGCTTCTCTAGCGTCTTTTGGAATTAATGTGCCAAAATTTTCGAGGAAGTGTTCACTGACACCGCCAACATCGGTCGAAATAACCGCTATGCCACACGAAAAAGCCTCTAAAACAACACAAGGGGCGTTTTCGGTTGTGCTAAACAAAACTAAAACATCGGCTTGTTGTAAATGTTTCACCAAAATATTTTGGGGAATTTGATTTATAAAAGTGATGTTATCGGGTTTTATTTTTAAATTTTCGGCAAGGGGTTTAAAAACGGTTGCACTGTTGCCTATTAACGAAAAATTAAATTTAGGAACCATATCTTGTAAGGCTCTTATAACTTTTAAAATTTCGGGGACATTTTTAACTTTGTCCATAGATGAAATATGGATTATATTAAAGGTATCAGCCTCTTTTTTAGCCGGTTTAAACAACGATGTATCTACCACGTTAGATATTTTAAGATAGCGTCCTTTAAGTCCGAATTTTTGCATAGAACGGCCAAGATTATCGGTCACGGGGCAAATAGTTGCCGCATTTTTGGCACATAATTTTGACAAAAGCTTTTGAATCCATCCAATTTTTTCGCAAAAGGGTTGATGATACCCATGCCAGTGTTCAGTAATTATAAACTTTTTACCTTTAAACCATTTTAAAAACAGGGCCATTATTCCGGCAGGAAAAATAACATTAAGATGTACCACATCGTAACTTTTTACTTTTTTTAGTAAGGTGAAATAAGCCTTAACAAAACGGTAAATTTTTACAATTGGGTTTTTGCTATGCCTTATATAAGCTATTAAAGTTTTAATGTTATTTACAGTATTATCGGTAATTTCAAGAGGATTTTTAAGGGTCTTGTCGCTCACTACGTGAACAACAGTTACCGTATGTCTTATAGCAACAGCTTCGGCATGACGCTGAATAAAATCGCCGTTATAGGGCAATACCCTTGACGGATACCAACTGCATAAAAATAAAATGTGAAGTCTTTGGTTCAAAAAAAAGCCTTTTTTCAAAAGTAACAATAATTTTGCTTGTTAAATACTATTTTAAATCGCTATTTTTAGCGGATGAAAATAAAACACATTTTTTTTGATTTAGACCATACGCTGTGGGATTTTGACACCAATTCTAACCAATCATTTAAATATGTTTTTAAGCAATTAGGTGTTGATGTAGATTTCGATAAATTTAAAAACCATTACTATCCTATTAACGATGCTTATTGGAAACTTTTTAGAGAAAATAAAATCAGCAAAAGCGATTTGCGTTATGGGCGCTTAAACGATACTTTTAAAAAGTTAAAAATAAAAGTAAGCCCCCAAGTGATAAATGATTTGGCAGAGGCGTATATTCAAAATTTAAGTAATTACAACACATTGATTGAAGGCACATTTGATATTTTAGATTATTTGAAGCCAAAATACGAGATGCACATAATTACCAACGGATTTGAAGAGGTTCAGAGTAAAAAAATGTCAAAATCGGGTTTGGCTCCTTATTTTAAGAGTGTTATTACATCAGAACAAGTAGGTGTAAAAAAACCAAATCCCAAAATATTTAACTTTGCTTTAGAATCTTGCCAGGCTCAAGTTAGCGAAAGTGTTATGATTGGCGATAATTATGAAGCAGATGTTATGGGCGCCTTAGACTTTGGTTTAGAGGCCATTTTTTGTAATTTCAACAAACAGCCCAGCGCCCAAAATATTAAATCTGTAACCAAACTAATACAATTAAAACAGTATCTTTAACGTTTATTTATTTTAAATCAGAAATCAAGCAATGCTTAGACTGTCAAAATTAACCTTGTTCTTATGTTTTTTTGCCCTTTTTTCGTGTGTGCAAAATGATAAAATAGATTTTACGCAGGTAGATAATTTAAATTTCAATCAGCAGATAAAGGGTTCCTTACTTTCAATGAAGGCTTCTTTACCAGATTTTGGTGATGTAAATAATTTACCTTTTACTACCTATGAGTTCAATTCGCCCATTGATGTTTTTAACAATACCACAATTCAAAACGCATTGGTAAAAGCCACTCTCAAGTTTCAGTTTGACAATACTTTTAATCGCGATTTTGAATTTCAATTTAATTTTTTAGACGCCAGTAACAATCAAACTTTTAGTACTACCATTGCTGTAGGTAAACTTTCATCAGTTTCTAAAGACGTCATTATTGAAGGTCTAGATCTTGACAGCTTTAAAACATCTGATAAAGTAAATATTGTTGTATCGCTTTTAAACAGCACTTCAATAGACAACACATTAGGGGCTTCGTTAAGCATAAATTTAGATGCTACTTTAGATTTAAATACAGGCAATCAGGTATCGGCTTCTTTGGTGTCGTTAGATGTCTCTTTACCGGACTTTACAGATGTAGATAATTTACCTTTCACCACTTTTGATTTTGACACACCCTTAGATGTTTTTAACAACAGTATCATACAAAGCAACTTAGGTAAAGTTGAAGTCCACTTTGAAATAGAGAATACATTTAATCGTGATTTTGAATTTTTATTTGAGTTTGTAGATAACAATAATAACGTAACATATAGCATTCCTATAATTTTAGACAGAACATCAAAAACAGTATTTGATGAACTTATTGAAGGCGTTGACTTAAAGAATTTAAAAAAATCTAAAAATGCCAAGGTACATGTTGTTGTGCTCAACGCCACAACAATTGATAATACCCCCGGTGCTTTTATTAACCTTAAGTCGAGTGTGACATTTTTCTTCTAAATTTGACTTAACCCAATGAAAAATTGCTTATTAATTTTCACAATTATTTTTCTTTCTGCAAAAGGATTGTCTCAAAACAAGCCTGTTTTGTACGATTTTACCGAAGTACCTCAAACCTTAATGCTCAATCCGGGTGCCGAGATAAATAGTAAATGGCATGTGGGAATTCCGGCACTTTCGGGTATCTCGTTAAGTGTTGGCTTAAAGGGCTTTAAAGTGACCGATTTATTCGCTAATGACGGTATAGATATAAACACCAAACTCGAGAGTTTAATTTATAAACTTACCCCTTCAGATAATATCGTTATAAATCAACAAATAGAAATTTTTAATGCGGGTTTTAGATTGCCAAACGAAAAAGACTACCTCAGCTTTGGTTTTTACGAGGAGTTTAACCTAATGTCGTATTACCCAAGGGATTTAGCTATATTTCTTCTTGATGGAAATAAAGATATAGGCCGTGTTTTTAATGCAGAATCTATTAGATTTAAAACCGATTTAGTAGGTGTTTTTCACATCGGAATTAACAGACGTTTTAGCGATAAATTTATAGCAGGCGCCCGATTTAAATTATATTCTAGTGCCTTTGAAATTAAATCTGTAAAAAATACAGGCTTATTTTTTACTACCAAGGGTATTGACAATATTTACAGACACAATTTGCAAAATATCAATTTAAAAATTCAAACAACGGGTCTATTTAATGGAACCGATTATGACGAAGATTTTTATAAAAAATTGTTTCGTAAAATATTTCTCGGCGGTAATTTAGGTTTTGGATTTGATTTCGGATTGACCTATAAGCCTAACAAGAAGACTAAAATAAC
>CAZMBM010000045.1:4614-10533 GCA_964564475.1 uncultured Flavobacteriaceae bacterium
TTAGAAGATTGTTTTAAACCTAAATTCGACAATCCCTATAGAAATCAAATTGGCATGCAAATATTTTCTATTATAAGACCAAAGCAGCCACAGTTGGCCACTACTATCTTCTATTATCGCCGCATAAATAAATACGTACGCACAAAACTTACCTACACGGTTGATTCTTATACACCCAGTAGTGTAGGATTCGGACTGTCAACTCATGTTGGCCATTTTAACTTATACGGGACTTTTAATAACTTATTTGGTGCGAGCGATTTTTACAATTCAAATTATAATGCCTTTCAGATTGGGATGAATTTAATATTTTAAATGATGAAAAAACTTTTTTTGTTGGGGTTTATCCTTATAGGAAGCCAACTAGTACTGTCACAAGAAACTTTAAATAATTATAAATATATTATTGTTCCTAAGCATTTTGATTTTCAAAGCGGAGCCGATAGCTATAAAATAAATTCTTTAACCCGATTTTTATTGGATAAAAAAGGGTTTACAACCTTGTTTGATGATGCCGTTTATCCGGATGATTTAAAACACGACAGATGTTTGGCCTTAAAAATAAATCTCTTGACAGAATCTAATTTTACACGGATTAAAATAAAAGCGATATTTTTAAATTGCGAAAATGAGATTGTTTATACAACAGACGAAGGGTGGAGTAAGGATAAAGATTACCAGAGAGCCTATCACGAAGCTATTAGAGGTGCTTTTAACAGCTTAGAAGAGTTTAAGTACAGATATAAACCAAAGCCAACTGTTGTTGCTAAGGTTAAAGAAGATGATACATCTAAAAATATTGGAGAAAAACCTAAAGTAGTTGTAACAAAAACCATTTCTAAAGAACCAAAAGAAGATAAAAATAAAAAAGATATTAAAGAAACACCCACTATTGTTGGCTTGTATAAGAATAGTAATACCATTTATGAAATAGCCCCTTTTCATGATTATTATATCTTTTTTAAACGTGTTAAAAAGGGTAGCTCATTTCGCTCTCAGCCTTTAGGTTTTATTTACAAAACATCTAAAAAAGGTAATTATCTCGTAAAGACGACAAGTTCTTATACAGGATATTTAAAAAATAATGGCGATTTTGTAGTTGATGAAGTAAATGCAGAGGGGCTTATTAATTCTGTAATCTATACAAAAACAGTCAATTAGTAGTTGTACTTATCCTTCCAAAGGTTTTTTAAATACGCTCGCAGCTGATTTTCTCTGGTATTACTCCCGGGATCATATAGTTTTGTGTTACTAATGTCATCCGGTAAAAATTCTAAGTTTGTAAAATTGGATTTGTAATTATGAGCGTACTTGTAATCTTTGCCAAAATTGAGATCTTTCATCAATTTTGTAGGCGCATTACGTAAATGTAAAGGTACTGATAAGTCGCCTGTTTTTCTTACCAACTCTTGGGCATCTCCTATAGCTTTATAGCTGGCATTACTTTTAGGTGAGCCAGCCAAATAGATAGCACATTGACTCAGAATTATTCGCGATTCAGGATTACCTATTACAGAGACAGCGTTAAAAGTGTTGTTGGCTAAAATAAGAGCTGTAGGATTGGCATTGCCAATATCTTCACTGGCCAAAATAAGCATGCGGCGGGCTATAAATTTAACATCTTCACCACCTTCAATCATGCGGGCGAGCCAATACACTGCAGCATTGGGGTCACTGCCACGGATAGATTTTATAAAAGCCGAAATAATATCGTAATGTTGGTCGCCTGTTTTATCGTAACGGGCTGTATTTTGTTGTACAGATTGCAAAACCAATTTATTAGTAATAATTACTTTGTCTTGGTTTCCTATAATTAACTCGAAGATATTTAATAATTTACGCGCATCTCCTCCTGAGAGTTGCAACAAAGCATCGGTTTCTTTTAATGAAATATTTTTGTTTTTTAAAAATGTATCTACTTCTAAAGAACGATGTAAAAGGGCAATAAGGTCGGCTTTGTCAAAAGCATTTAAAATATATACTTGACAACGCGAAAGTAGGGCAGGGATAACTTCAAAACTTGGATTTTCTGTTGTAGCGCCAATTAAAGTAACCCAACCTTTTTCTACGGCACCTAAAAGCGAATCTTGTTGCGATTTGCTAAATCTGTGAATTTCATCTATAAAGAGAATAGGGTTTTTAGTGCTAAATAATCCTCCGCTTTGTTTGGCTTTTTCTATAATGTCTCTTACGTCTTTAACACCCGAATTGATAGCACTCAAACTGTAAAAAGGTCGTTTTGAAGTGTTGGCAATAATGTTGGCCAAAGTTGTTTTACCAATGCCCGGAGGGCCCCAAAATATTAAGGATGGAATAGTCCCATTTGCAATGTGCTTAGTTAAGGCACCGCTTTTTCCTACCAAATGTTGCTGACTGATAAAGTCTTCTAAATTTTTTGGTCTAATTCTTTCGGCTAAAGGGATATTCATTGAGTAAAAATAGTAATTTTAAAGAGTATTAATAAACATTATAAAAACTATTTATAAATGCCGCAAAACAACAAGTATCCTTTTAAATTTGGAATGAGAACATGGGTTATTCCTTTGTATTCGGTTTTATTTCTTTGGATAATATTGTGGTTAGATTTTAGATTTAATTTACACTTGGGGCGTTTTGGTATTTACCCAAAAACAGCAAGTGGCTTGATAGGTATAGTTGCTTCTCCTTTTATCCATAAAAGCATAGCGCATCTGGCTAACAACTCGTTACCGTTATTTATTATGCTTATGGCATTGTTTTATTTCTACAATAAAATAGCCTTTAAAATAATTATTCAAGGAACACTTTTTTTAGGGCTATTAACATGGCTCATTGCACGGCCGGCTTACCATATAGGCGCTAGCGGCGTTATTTACTTATTGGTGAGTTTTATTTTTTTTAGTGGTATTTTTAGTAAAAATATGCAATTAGTAGCAGTGTCTATGGTTGTGGTTTTTCTTTATGGGAGTTTGGTGTGGTATATGTTTCCGGGCCAAGAGAAAATGTCATGGGAAGGACATTTATCGGGTTTTATTACAGGTATTATTTTAGCTTTTAGATATAAAAAAACACTGCCAAAGCCACATAAATATAATTGGGAAGAGGAAACTTATCAAGAAGACGACTTTGACAAACTTTTTGATGAACACGGTAACTTTAATCCGTCAAGAAAAGACGAAGCAGAGCCTAATGATTAAATCGTTGTCTAACAGCTTCGTATAAAATGGCGCCACAAGCCACAGAAACGTTTAAAGAATCTATAACACCCAATAAAGGCAATTTAGCTTTTTGATTGGCAAGTTTTAATAGGGCGTTAGAAATACCTTTGTACTCTGAGCCCATAATAATTGCTGTAGGTTGTTTAAAATTAACTTCGTAAATAACTTTATTAGTCTTTTCTGTAGCCGCTACTATATTAATACCGGAAGCTTGTAACAAAAATAAAGCATCTTTTAGATGACTTACTTTACAAATAGGTATTTTAAATGCCGCCCCTGCCGATGTTTTAATAGATTCGGCATTTAAGGGAGCATTTCCCTGATTAGCAATAACAATGGCATCAACACCACAACATTCTGCTGTTCTTATTATAGCCCCAAAATTTCTGACATCGGTAATATTATCTAAAAGCAGAAGGAGGGGAAGTTTGTCAGTAATATTTGTAAGTACGGATTCTAAATCGGCAAAAGAAATTGCCGAAATTCTGGCAACAACCCCTTGATGATTATTGTTTTTAGAAAGTTTATTTAATTTTTCTACAGGAACATAACTATTAGAAATAGCATTGGTCCTAATTAAATAATTTAGTTCATTGAATAATGTACCGCTTAAATCTTTTTGAAGATACACTTTTTCGAGTGTTTTACCTGACTGTATGGCCTCTATACAAGAGCGTATCCCAAAAATAAGTGTGTTTTTTTCCATGCGACAAAGCTAAATAAAATATAATCGTTGCAATTATGTAAAATAACAATTATTGTTTTATAATTTTTCTAACCATAACAGCTTTGTGAGAATAGACTTTTACAAAATAGATGCCACTTGGTAAATTACTAATATTTAATGAATTAGAATTTAAATTAGCTTTTACAAGTTTTCCTAGTGGATTATAGATTTCTATTTTAAAGATATCGTCTTTAGATTGTACATTTAGGATATTAGAGACAGGATTTGGGTATATTTTAAAATCGCGTATTTTAGATTCTTCAACGTCAAGAGTAGAACAAGCACTTAAAGAAGGGTTTAATTCTACAGGATTGCCTGGCGTTAGTGTCTTACCGTTAAAGGCAGCATAATTAGCACCGTATTTTGTGGCTCTAAAAACCCAATTACTCGAAAATTGCGGATCGTCTCCCTGACTTAAAATACCCGAAGAACCTACGGGGTTTATGTATTCCCACACAACATTTTTGTTGCTGTCAATTTCAAAAAATCGACCGGAAGTTCCCTCACAAATAAAAATATTGCCATTGGCTAATTGTTGAGCACTGGAGATGATAGGAGAATAAAAATCTGTTTTAACGGGTTTATTGTATATAAAATCGGGACTGGTGGGGCCAAAGGCTGTATTATTTGTATAGGTATAAAATCCGGGAGAACTGGTTGGAGGTGTTAAAATAAAAACTTCTGAAAATTGAGGCGTTCTACTAAATCCATTATTGTAAACAATTATTTTTCCGGCATTTGGTAAGCCATTTGGAATCCAATGCGGAAAATGTTGTCCAAACAATTTTTGATCAGAAAGGGTTCCTTGATTATAGACAGCCGGATTCCCCCACCTGTAAAGAATATCACCGCCCTTGTTATAAGTACCACCCGAAGTAGAAGCCGCTTCTGCAGTTGTTGTAGAGTGGTCTATAATATAAAATTCACTCAACATTCTGGTGCTCAGTATAATTTGGTCTAAATCTGCATTATATTGGATAGAGTTGACGTGTAACCAATTGGCTAATTTGTTTGAGTAGCCTATATAATTGACATTAATCCGTTGAGGATTGTCACTTATAACACCAAAACTTGATTTTGTATTGTCAAATTCTTGAATCAAATGATCTTTAGAATTCCATTCCCAAATGATATTGGCACTATTGGTTCCAACAGGTTGAATTTCTAAAATTTGTTCGTTGTACAATTCATTTTCGGGCAGTAAAGAGGGATCTCTGCCTAGCTGGATAGCTTCGGCTTTAGTTAAAATGGTGGCAACTAATATTAAGATATTGCCATTAGGTAAGGGAAAAATATCATGGTGGAGACTATAAGTAGGGCCGGAGTAATCGTATTCCCAAATCAAATTGCCGTTCCAATCAAAAAGTTCAATACGTCCCCCAATACCCGGAATTCTGATGTTACCATTACTTAGTTGTGCAGTTCTTAACAAATTACCATTTTCTAGTAGATAAACAGATTTACCGGAGACATAAGCACTAGTCCATTGATTTACAATTTCACCGCAATTATTAATCAAATAGGTTTCTTTTTTTGGTGTAAATAAGGTATAACCATTATAAGCGTTGGATGTATTTAAAATAATTCCAACTGTATTTTGAGCATTTAAACCAATATTTGTTGCAATTAAAAATATAATGAGGGGAAAAAAGTTTTTCATTTGTTTGAAATTTAGGGTAAGTCTTATTTGGGGTTTATTTCTCAAAAGAAAACACGATGATTACACGGCTATTTAGTCTACGAAGTTAATTTAATTTAATTAAAAAAAAAAGGCTTCTGTTAAACAGAAACCTTTTTTATACGGATAATAAAACAATTGTTTTATATCTTATCTAGTCTAATGCTGGCCTGTACTGGTGGGCCACCACAGTCACTAGTCTCATCAGATGTAAAGTTGATAATAAAAGTAGAGTCATCCGGTGCAGTGATATTATATGTTGTATTAACAAGGGCAGGACCACTGGCAATTTGAGCACTACAACCGGCACCAACACC
>CAZMBM010000045.1:10633-16006 GCA_964564475.1 uncultured Flavobacteriaceae bacterium
GACATAACACCACCACAATTAACACTAGCAGCCGTTATGCCTAGGGCATCAATGGCTTGTTGTAATGAAACCGTAACGATGGTTCTTGGTAAACCGTTAGGGCCTGTTGTAAAATCAGAAGGAGAAAGCGTATTATACAATACTTCTGTACCTCCGGCCTCTTTTACAAAGACTTTAACTTTAGACATCAATGCTCCGTTTTTAGCATCTTGTTCTTCTATCTCAACAGAAAATGTAGAAGAAAGGTTGGCAACGTCGAATGTAGAGCTGATACTTCTAACCGTTCTAAGAATGGCTCCGCTAGTAACAGCCGCATCTACCTGTTCAACAACCTTATCACTCTTACAAGACTGAATCAGAAGAATTCCGAAAACTAAAGCGAATGATTTTAATAAAATATTTTTCATAATATAATTCTTTTTAAAAATTTTTTAAAACCACCTCCACTGAGGTGGTTTTAGGGATTATATGGAAATTAATTATTCCTTACATAAATTTAATTCAAGTTCGCCAACCGGTTCACTTGGACCACCATCAAATACCAAACTTCCGGCCGGTCCATAAATTTGGAACACAACTTCGCTTGGCCAGTCACCGGCAACAAATGTAAAGGTGAGAGAACTCGTTCCCGCAGGAACACTTATAACAACACCTCTAACATCAGACCATTGAGGATCTCCAACACTTCCCGATGGAGCATCCCAGTAACTAGGTATAAAATAGCTTGTTACAACGCCATCAGCGTTAACTTCTATTCTTGATCCTTGCCAGCCATCACCGTACAAATCTTGCATATCTATAGTGTAATCTCCTGTAATAGGTGCAGGGGGAACACATAAGATACCGGCGGTATAAGCAAATGGAGAACTAAAGAACGAGCCACCAGAAACAGTACCAGAAGTATTGTTAGTAGAAAAGGCACGGCCGTCTGTTAAAACAACCTCTAATCTGTAGTTAAACATATCGCCACCGTTAAATTGTCCGGCGCCGAGTCCAAATGAAGCCAAAGCTTCAGATAAACTGATGGTTATGGTAGTTACTGGTAAACCTCTAGAACCAGTGGTAAAATCTGCTGCCGATATGGTTTTAATAACCTGTTCAGGTTTGTTGTTGTCAATGCCATCATCTTCATTGTCGGTATAACTGGCATAAACAACCACAGATTGCAACAGGCCGCCATCTTTAGCATCTTGCTCTTCTATTTGAACAGACCAAGTAGAGTTCATATCGAAAATGTTATAATTAACACTAACTCTTTGAATCGTCCTCAAGATAGCACCGCTGGTAACAGCTGCATCTACCTGCTCAACAACTTTGTCGCTGTTGCAAGATTGGAGTACAATTACGCCAATAAGCAAGGTAAATATTTTTATTATAATTTTTTTCATTGTTATAACTGTTTATTAGTTCGATGCAGGGAAACCGGGAGAAGGGGGATTTGTATCCCAAAATACCTGCTCTGCAACGCTACTTTTCTGAGTAGCATTAGCGTTTCTGTCTGCATAAGCTGATGGATACCAAACAGATCTTATAAATGCACCGGGGTTAGGTTCAATATTTGGTTGTAAGGTAGTAGGATACCCCGTTCTTCTGTAGAAGTTGTAGGCATCTATACCATTACCATATAAACTTACCCAAAATTGTTCAGCAAGGATATTCCACTTGTCTGCAGGCGTAGCGGCAGTATCAAAGTCTGAAACAACACCGTTTACAAATACATCAATAACCAAAGTAGAAGGTTCAAATGATAAGTCGGCATTAGGATCCAAACTTCCAAAAGTTTGTACTTTACTAATTGAAGCGTTCATAGCCATTCTCAAATGGGTAGCAGCTGCACCCATATCACCAGCAACCATAGCGGCTTCGGCCATCATAAAGTGAGATGTAGAGGCTAACATAATTGGCGTTACACCGGCACCTTGACCACCTTGACCAAGACCAACATCACTAAAACGATCGTCATCAAAATTACCGGCAGCAGGATACACACCTGTAACGGTTCTTAAGAAACCGTCCGGTGGAATACCTTCGTCATTACCGTGATCTCTACCCCAATAACCGTTTGAGACACCACAGAAAGTAAATCCGGCGTAATGCGTTGGAGCAGTTTGTAAAGAACATTGTAAAGTTTCTTCGTTAGGTGGCGTTCCGTCTATACCGGGAACGGCATCTGTTTGTCTGTAAAAATAGTAACGAATTCTTGGGTCGTTAGTGCTATTCATTAAATTCATCAACCAGTTAGAGCGGTAGCTCTCGGCACCTGAAACGGCATAATCAGCTCCATATCTTGGATGTCTGGTATCAGGCTGTACTTCGTTAGACCCCCATTTGAATTGAAAATCATCTTCAGGTGTGGCAATGAAGTTACCGGAGGCCACAATAGCGTTAAAGCTAGCCATAGCACCCGAATCAACCAAGCGTCTTTGCATGTAAATTTTCATTTTTAAAGTGTTGGCTGCTTTAATCCATTTGCTAAAGTCATTACCATAGAAAAAGTCATTCTGTGGATTAGCCAAGGCTGGCGCATTAAAGTTAGCAATAGCAGCATCTAACAAGCCCAAAGCGGCATCGTAAATACTGGCACCACTATCGGCTTTTGGATTTAAATTGTTAGTCACATTATCGTTAGCCTCTGTAAGAGGAACGTCTCCAAAGAAATCGACTAAAGTAACCATAGTGTAGGCTTCAATAACCTGCCCTATACCCAAATGGTTTGTCAAACCGGCTTCACTAGCCAGTGGTTCCATTTCAATAATATTATTTCTAATATTCCTATAGGCTAATTGCCAAGCGAAATCATAGGTGGTTGGAGAGTAAGCGTTTGGATAATCGCGTCCAAACATATAGTCAATACGGGTCATTTGTCCACCTCTATTACCCATAGTTTCAACAAAACGGCCAAAACTAACTTCTATACCATTTAAGTAAAAGTTAACATCGGCTTGATCGGGTGTTAAGGCATTTGGATTTTCTGTAAGGTTTATGTCTGTAGTTTCACAAGAGTAAAACAAAAACCCGCTACAAACAAAAACCAAACTTAAAAATTTGTATAATCTTTTCATGATTTATTTTTTTAATATTTAATTTATTTTTAGGTTATTAGAATGTGGCTTTTAAGCTAAATCCGTATTTCTTAGCACTAGGGCCATTTAAATAATCGAAGCCTCTACCATTACCAACACCTGTACCAATCACGTTAGGGTCAAAATTTGCACCTTTAGGTATATTATAAGCGTTGTACCATAAGTTATAACCAGAAGCTGTAAAAGTAACTGAACCAAACGGGGTTTTTTCTAAGAATTTTTTAGGCAATGTATAACCTAAAGAAACTTCTTGTAATCTTAAAACAGAACCGTCATAAACTTGTAGTTCATTTGGACCGTATAAAACATTAGAGAAATAATAAGTTGAATTATTAATCTGAACGTCATTAGGTAAGCCTGTAGATTGTTGAACACCCGGTAAAATAAAGGTATTTAAACGATCTACGGTTTCTGTAATTAATCCTCTACCTAACAAAGTGGCCACTGTTTGAGAACGAATATCTCCACCGTGCGTCCAGTTGAATAAGAAAGAGAAATTAAAGTTTTTATAAGATACATCATTAGTGTAGTTCAAAATCCAATCCGGATTTGGGTCACCAATATTATAAGTACCAAACTCTTCAACATAACTACCGGAGCTGTTTACTAAGAAATTTCCGTTAGCATCACGTGCAATTCTACTACCTACCATAACACCCAGGGGTTCCCCTACTTTGGCGGCATTACCTAAATCAGAAAAACCACTAAATACAATAATGTCTGTATCTTGACCCAAGTCTGTAACAGTTGACTCATTAGCCGTAAAGTTAAAACGGGCATTCCAACCTACAGAGTTAGCATCGTCTGCTTTAAAAATATCAACACCTAAATCAACTTCAATACCTTCTCCTTTAATTTCACCGATATTTGTTTGTGTTGTTATAAATCCTCTTGCTGGATCCACAGGTCTGTCCACAATTAAATCTGTAGTTGTACGTTTATAGGCAGATACTTCTAAAGTAACGCGATTTCTAAAGAAACGCCCTTCAATACCTACTTCAAATTCTTTAACTTGCTCAGGTCTTAAATCAGGATTACCTAATAATGTACCTGTCCTGTTAGTCACAACGTTATTACCGGCATCGTCTTGGAAAGATCGTGTGTCAAGGTCTAATGTAACGGCAACGGGGTATCCTGTAGGGAAACCTGCAGAAGTACCATAACCGGCTCTTACTTTAAGGTAATTAACGTATTTTTCACTTTTTAAACCTTCTATAGCCGCTGTAGGAATAAAGGCAACACTTGTACTTGGGTAGAACAGCGCTCTGTTAACGGTGCTTAAGTTAGACACCCAGTCATTTCTACCTGCAGCAGTCAAAAATAAATAGTTTTTATAATCCCATTGAACTTGACCAAGGGCTCCTAAAATATTTCTTTTTTGAGAATACTGGCTAGGTGTTTGTATATTAAAGTTAAAGTGTCTTAACACACCAAATACATTTTGGCCTGAACTGTTAACACCTTGTGCGTCGAAAATTTCACTACGTGAAGTAATACCCGCATTGAATGAAAGATTCATATCTTCATTCAACTTATAGTTACCATTAAACATAAGGGTATGATCCCAAATAGTGTTATTGTTATCTCTGGTTTGGTAAATACCACTTTGTGTTTCGGTATTACCCCCTACACCACCTTTGTTTTGGTAGTTAACATTGCGTTCGTTGCTAATGTCTAAACCAAATCTGTAGCTGATGTTTAAATTGTCATCAATATTATACACAGCTTGACCTGAACCAAAAACTCTGTTTACAAGTTGAGAGAATTGGGCATTATTAACTGTCCATAAAGGATGTTGGATACTGTTATTTTGACGGTAATACACACTACCACCTGTTACAGGGTTTTGATAAGGTAACCCTATTAAATCAACACTACGAGGTGTGTAAAATAAATCTCCAAATACAGAAGAACCTGTACCAAATACGCCACTACCAAAACTGGCAGCAACCGGAGGTGTCTTAAAGTCTGTACGGGCGTAATTTAAAGTACCGTTAACAGTAAACCTGTTACTTAGTATCGCACGACCACCCATACCGAAGTTTGTTCTGCGTAAGGAGTTGCCGGGTGTAAACCCTTTTTCGTCGTGATTACCGTAGTTCATATTATAGCTTATTTTTCCGTCGTTAGAAGCACCTCTAATATTGATAGAGGTATTGGCTATACTACCTGTTCTGAAGAAATCAGGAACAGAGTTGTAAGGTTGCCATTTGTAACGGGCACCCGCAAATTCGGGGAAAGCGGCAGGAACACCTGTACCGGCAGACGCTGTAGAATAAGGATGCGGTAG